>NZ_RZSL01000210.1:0-9462 GCF_003997355.1 Mesorhizobium sp. M1E.F.Ca.ET.041.01.1.1
CTCTCCGTCCGCTACGCGGACACCTCTCCCCCATTTCATGGAGGCGAGGAAACGCCAACCGCCAGCGTCGCGACCTTGAAAAGCTTGGGTTCCTCGCCCCCGCGAAGCGGGGGAGAGGTGGCTCGGGCAAAGCCCGAGACGGAGAGGGGGCCATCATAGGGCGTCGCCTCCAATTTTCTTGGCAGCGAAAACAAACCTGAGGTCCGCAGCGGCAACATCTTCGGCGAGCCGCCCTTCAAGCACCGCAAGGATCGTTTCGCAGACACTCCTCTTGTTCTTCAACACATCAAGATTCCAGAAGCGCAAAACCGAAAAGCCTTCGCTGCGCATGAATTCGTCTCGTCGCCTGTCGTACGAACTGTCAGCATGCTGGCTGCCGTCCAGTTCCACGGCCAGCTTTTTGCTCCTGCAGGCAAAATCCGCGAAATACGGGCCGATTGGCATCTGGCGAACGAATTTGTAGCCACCCAGCCTCTTGGCTTTCAGTTCATTCCAGAGGGTCGCTTCTGCTTGATTGTCACCGTGGCGAAGCTCGCGCGCACGGGCGATCTTTTCGGGCGAGCGGCGGCTCGACTGATAGGGCGTCCCCCTCTCCGTCTCGGGCTTCGCCCGAGCCACCTCTCCCCCGCTTTGCGGGGGCGAGGAACCCAAGTTCTTAGACGTTCCCATCAAAACCTCGGAATGTCCGGAAACGCCAGCTGCCCGCGATGCACATGCATGCGGCCGAGCTCGGCGCAGCGGCGGAGCTGCGGGAAGACCTTGCCGGGGTTGAGCAGATGGTTGGGGTCGAAGGCGCATTTGACGCGCATCTGCTGGTCGAGGTCGATCTGGTTGAACATTTCCGGCATCAGGTCGCGCTTCTCGACGCCGACGCCATGCTCGCCGGTCAAGACGCCGCCGACCTCGACGCAAAGCCGCAAAATGTCGGCGCCGAAGCTCTCGGCCTTGTCGAGCTCGCCCGGCACGTTGGCGTCGTAGAGGATCAGCGGGTGCAGATTGCCGTCGCCGGCATGGAAGACGTTGGCGACACCCAACCCATACTTCTCGGAAAGATCGCGCATGCCGGCCAGCACGCGCGGCAATTCCTTGCGCGGGATGGTGCCGTCCATGCAGTAATAGTCCGGCGAGATGCGGCCGACCGCCGGGAAGGCGGCCTTGCGGCCGGCCCAGAAGCTCAGCCGCTCCTCTTCCGTCTGCGAGATGCGGCAGGTGGTCGAGCCGTTCTCGTAGGCGATCGTCTCGACGAGGCCGATCAGGTGATCGACCTCGACGCTCGGCCCGTCGAGCTCGACGATCAACAGCGCCTCGACATCGAGCGGATAGCCGGCATGGACGAAATCCTCGGCGGCGTGGATCGCCGGCCGGTCCATCATCTCCATGCCGCCCGGGATGATGCCGGCGCCGATGATGTCGGCGACGCACTGGCCGCCCTGCTCGCTGGTTGGGAAACCGATGAGCAGCGCGCGTGCCGTCTCCGGCTTCTTCAGGATGCGCACGGTGACTTCGGTGACGACGCCGAGCAGGCCTTCGGAGCCGGTCATGACGCCAAGCAGGTCGTAGCCTTCCTGGTCGAGATGGCTGCCGCCGAGCCGCACCACCTCGCCATTCATCAGCACCATCTCGATGCCCAGCACATTGTTGGCTGTGAGCCCGTATTTCAGGCAGTGCACGCCGCCGGAATTTTCCGCGACGTTGCCGCCGATCGAGCAGGCGATCTGGGAGGACGGATCGGGGGCGTAATAGAAGCCCTCCTGCTCGACGGCGATAGTGATGCCGAGATTGGTGACGCCCGGCTGGGCGACGACGACGCGGTTCGGGTAGTCGATCGCGAGGATACGGTTGAAGCGGCTCATCACCAACAGAACAGCATCCTCGAGCGGCAGCGCGCCGCCGGAAAGCGAGGTGCCGGAGCCGCGCGGCACGACGCGGATGTTGCGCTCGTCGCAGTATTTCAGCACGCGCGAGACCTGCGCCACCGTCTCGGGCAGCACCACCACCAGCGGCAATTGCCGGTAAGCGGTGAGGCCATCGGTTTCGAAGGCGCGCATTTCATTCGCCGTGTCGACGACACCCTCGCCCGGCACGATGATGCGCATGTCGGCGACGATCTCGGCGCGCCGGCGCATCGTCCCGGCATCTGGCTTGGGCATGGCAAGGCCGGACATCGGCACTTCCTCCGCTCGACTGGTCAAAATCTTTTACCAGCTAGGGCGGTTCCTTGCAAACGCTGCTTTTGTCGCAATGGACGACGGGCGTGGCCCAAGCTTCCGCAGCGGCAATCTGCCGCTGGCTTTCTCCCCCCTTGAGGGGGAGATGTCGCCGAAGGCGACAGAGGGGTCGCCGCGCGTGAAGCGCCAGCTTCCGTAGCCCCGCAAGCGTCGGCGCTCTATGTGAGACGACCCCCTCTGGCCTGCCGGCCATCTCCCCCTCAAGGGGGGAGATTACTTATTCGCCGGGGTGCCTTGCCGGCTCGGAGTGCATGCGTCGCACACGGCGCACAGCCCACCAGACGAGCAGCACTGCAACCGGCACCGAAGCCGCAGTGACGACTTCCGGCGCGAAGGTGTGGCCGAAGATCGAGGCGCCTTTGGCGAGATAGCCGATCAGGCCGACGACATAGTAGGACACGGCGGCGACCGAGAGTCCTTCGACGGTCTGCTGCAGTCGCAATTGCAGCCGGGCACGGTTGTTCATCGAGGCGAGCAGGTCACGGTTCTGCTTCTCGACCTCGACATCGACCCAGGTACGCAGCAACGTGGTGGTGCGGGTGAGTTTTCGCGACAGATTGGCCTGGCGCTCCTCCACCGAGCGGCAGGTGCGCATGGCCGGCGCCATGCGGCGCTGCAGGAAGCCGGCCCAGGTGTCGTAGCCCTGCACCGGCTCCTCCTCCAGCGCCTCCAGCCTTTCGCTGACGATACCGTCATAGGCGCGGCTGGCGCCGAAACGGTAGAGACTGGAGGCGGCGTCGGCCTCCAGCTCGGCGGCAAGCTCGGTGAGGTCGGCGAGCAGCGTCTGGCTGTCGCGGGTCTCGGCCGCCTTCATTTCCAACGTGGTCTGGGCCAGCCGGTCCTCGATGCGGCGGGCGCGGCCGGACAGCGTCAGCGCCAGCGGCAGGCCAAGCATAGCAAGCGTCCGGTAGGTCTCGATGTCGATCAGCCGCTGCGACAAGGCGCCGGTGCTCGCCGGCGTCAGGCCGCGGTCGAGCACCAACATGCGGGTCAGGCCATCGCCGTCCTGACGGAAGTCGGTGATGATGGCAGCCGCGCCCCGCTCGACCAGCGAATAGCAGAGGCTGGTCGGGTCAAAGCCGGCGATCAGCTTCTCGCTCGCCTGCGTCCACTTGCGGATTTCGAGCCGGATGCCGGAGATCACGGTTCCGGGCGGCGAGAAGCCGTTGCCGAAGGGCGAATCCTCCTGGCCCCGACCGTTCTCGGCGAGCGGCCCTTCCCAGAGATAGGTCGAGAATTCGGTGTGCCGCTCCCAGCGAACCGTGCCCTTGCCCCATTTCATGGCATGGTGACGGGCATGGCGTTCGGGCGCCGCGATACCGAGGCGCCGCGACAAGTCGGACAGCACGGCATGGTCGACGGCGGCGCCGCCCTCGGTCATGAAGGAGAGCTGGATGAGCACACGCGGCTTCTCGACCAGCGGATGCGGCCGGGCATGCACCTCGCCCAATGCGCCGGGCCGCCCCTCATGCGCCGGAAAGCCCATGACGCTGCCTTGGGCGCGCGGCTGGAATTCGAGGTTGGACGTCTCGTCCGACACGGCTGGTCCCCCTTGTTTCGGCCCTTCGTGCAAGCCCGTCCTCTTGCGGCAATCAGCATTGCACGTAAACAGCAAATTTAGCAGGCATGAATGGGACGGCGCGGCCGCGGAGCATACCGGATCCGGCGAATTGGATAAATAATTTGACCAGTTGGCGGCAGTGGCTTTAATCTGCGCGACATCCGTCCCATTCCCAGGCGCCCTCCGTTGAGCGATATCTTCTCCAGGATCGAGCATTCGCGCACCGCCGACGAGGTGGTGCAGCAGATCGAGAACCTGATCCTGGAAGGCGTGCTGCGTACCGGCGACCGGCTGCCGGGCGAGCGCGAACTGGCGCGGCAGTTCGACGTGTCGCGGCCGATCCTGCGCGATGCGCTGAAGGCGCTGGAGGGACGTGGGCTGCTGACGACCAGGCCGGGCGGCGGCACCCATGTCGCCGACGTCATCGGCCAGCTTTTCACCAAGCCGGTGACCGACCTCATCTCCACGCACCGCAAGGCGGTGACCGATTATCTGGAGTACCGGCGCGAGATCGAAGCGGTGGCCGCCGAATACGCGGCGCGGCGGGCGACGCCCGAGGATCTGGCGCTGCTCGACCGCATCATGGCGCGCATGGACGAAGCGCACCGGACCGGCGATTTCGACGACGAGGCGGATATCGACGTCGAGTTCCATCACGCGGTCTGCGAATGCGCGCATAACATCATCCTCTTGCACACGCTGCGCTCGTGCTACCGGCTGCTCTCCGAGGGCGTGTTCCAGAACCGGCTCCTCGTGTTCACCGTGCCCGGGGCGCGCGACGCGCTGCTTGCGCAGCACCGTGCTATCCACGCCTCGATCAAGGCCGGCGACCCCATCGCCGCGCGCAAGGCCGCGATGGACCACATCACCTATGTCGAGCGCTCCATGGCGGAAGCCGAGCGCAGCGGCGACTGGCAGCGCGTGTCGCGGCTGCGGCTCAGGCAGCGCTCGGAAGCCGGCGACATCGAACCAACACGCAAACGCTCCTAAGCATCGATCAAGCGGGGACCACCATGAGCGAAATTCTCACCATCGCCGACCTCAAGGACCTGGCGCGCCGCAAGGTACCGAAGATGTTCTTCGACTATGCCGATTCCGGCGCCTGGACCGAGAGCACCTACCGCGCCAACGAAGAGGATTTCGGCAAGATAAAATTCCGCCAGCGCGTGCTGGTCGACATGAGCAACCGCTCGCTGGAATCGACGATGATCGGCCAGAAGGTGGCGATGCCGGTGGCGCTGGCCCCGACCGGCCTGACCGGGATGCAGCATGCCGACGGCGAGATGCTGGCGGCGCAGGCGGCGGAAGAGTTCGGCGTGCCGTTCACCCTGTCGACGATGAGCATCTGCTCGATCGAGGATGTCGCCTCGGTGACCAAGAAGCCATTCTGGTTCCAGCTCTACGTAATGCGCGACAAGGATTTCGTGCTCAACCTCATCGACCGCGCCAAGGCGGCGAAGTGCTCGGCGCTGGTGCTGACGCTCGATTTGCAGATCCTCGGCCAGCGCCACAAGGATGTGCGCAACGGGCTGTCGGCGCCGCCCAAGATGACGCTCGCCAACATCATCGACATGGCCATCAAGCCGCGCTGGTGCCTGGGCATGGCCGGCACGCCGCGTCGAACCTTCCGCAACATCGTTGGCCATGCCAAGGATGTCGGCGACGTCTTTTCGCTGTCGTCCTGGACGACGGAGCAGTTCGATCCGCAGCTTTCGTGGAAGGATGTCGCCTGGATCAAGGAGCGTTGGGGCGGCAAGCTGATCCTGAAGGGCATTCTCGACAAGGAGGACGCGCTGATGGCGGCCGAGACCGGCGCCGACGCGATCGTCGTGTCGAACCACGGCGGACGCCAGCTCGACGGCGCCGCTTCTTCGATTTCGGTGCTGGAGGAGATCGCCGATGCGGTCGGCGACAGGATCGAGGTGCATATGGACGGCGGCATCCGCTCTGGCCAGGACGTGCTCAAGGCGCTCTGCCTCGGCGCCAAGGGCACCTATATCGGCCGGCCCTTCCTCTATGGACTCGGCGCGATGGGCAAGGCGGGCGTCACCAAGGCGCTCGAAATCATCCGCAAGGAGATGGACATCACGCTGGCGCTGTGCGGTAAGCGTTTGGTAACCGACATGGGCAAGGACCAGCTGCGACGCTAGGGCCTATTCATCGATCCGCGCTAGTTTCCCGTGATTACGACACGGGAAGACGCATGCCTTGATTGAGACCGGCATTCATTATCTCGACGCTCGCGGGCCGGACGGCATGCGGCTCTATGCGATCGGCGACGTGCATGGCCGCCATGACCTGCTTGCCGCGATGCATCGCCGGATCGAAAGCGAGCTGGAATATGCACCGTCATCCGATTGGCGCATCATCCATCTCGGCGACTATGTCGACCGCGGACCGGATTCCAAAGGCGTCATCGATTTCCTGATCGAGGCAAGAGAGCGCGACCCCCGCAACCTGACGCTTGCCGGCAATCACGACATCGGCATGCTGGAATTTCTTGCCGAGCCCGACGCGGACGGCCTGTTCATGCGCTATGGCGGTATCCAGACCGCGGCGTCATACGGGGTGAAGCTCTCGATCGGCAGCAGCTGGTTCGGCAGGCCGGACGAGGTGCTGGCGCACGGACACGCGGCATTGGTCGAAGCCTTGCCGCAAGCCCATGTCGACTTCCTGCGCTCGCTGTCCTTTTCAGTGACCTTCGGCGACTTCTTCTTCTGTCACGCCGGCATCAGGCCCGGCATTCCGCTCGAAAGCCAGAGCCCGCAGGACCTGATCTGGATCCGCGACGCCTTCCACGACCACCCCGGCCTTCACCCGAAGGTGATCGTGCACGGGCACACACCGGTGCCGGAGACCGAGGTTTTGGCCAACCGCGTCAATGTCGACACGCTCGCCTGGCAATCGGGAATGCTGAGCGCCCTTGCCGTTAACGGCGGCGACAAGCGTATCGTGACCGTGCAGGGAAAGGCGTTCTAGCCATGATCCCGGCTGTGGGGTCAGCTTTTCGTTTGTCGGGAAGGATCAGGCTTTAGCGAAGCGCGGCGGTGACGCCGTAGCCGTCAACGGCCTGGTGATTGTTGGCTGCATCGGCGGCGTAGATGCCGAGGCCGCACACGATGATGGCAGACAGCATAACAAAGGACAAAAGCGCTGCTTTCACGGACGTCATCTCTGGTTGAGCTTTCTGCATCTGTGCACGAGGCGGTTACCAATGCGTTGAAACGATAAAATGCGTCTCAATGTTTCGACGATTTCGCGCTTCTAGGCAGATTCTGTATCGCCGGTGTGTCGCGCAGATCACACAGAAGGTTCATTGCGGTTGCACGAACGATACAGGGCGGGCGCCTTCTAGGATGGCGAGCGAGCACAGGCCAAGGACGAAGCAGATTTTCCCCAGGCGGAACTGCCGTCGCGTGCCAATTATGTCACGCTTGGCGAAACGATCGGTGAGATAACTCAAGCGCGTCGCGTGTCGTTTTCCCAAAACCGCTGCGCACTTTTGGGCGACACGCGTTAGATCGTCGCCACCCAGGCGCGGGCGATCGCCAGGCCCGCGGCGTCGGCGTCGGGCCCGTTGCGGGCCATCTCGTCGTCGAGCTTGCCGGCCCAGTCGGGGTTCCGCTCGGCAATCGTTGCCGCGAAGGACGTGCTCCAGTCGCGCACCAGCGGGCGGTCGGCCTCGAAATGGAACTGGAAGCCATAGACGGCGCGGCCGATGCGAAAGGCCTGGTTCGTGGCGACCTCGTTGCCGGCGAGCCGGACGGCGGTTTCGGGCAGGTCGAATGTGTCGTCGTGCCACTGGAAGATCGGGAATTCTTCTGGCAGCGCGCCGAGCACGGGATCGGCCTTGGCTTCCCTCGTCAGCGACACGCCGCACCAGCCGAACTCAACCGCCCGGCCGATGTGGTTCTCGGCGCCAAAGGCGCGGGCGACGAGCTGGCCGCCGAGGCAAATGCCGAGCACCGACCGGTCCCTGCCGGCGAATTCGCGCGTCAGTTCGAGCAGTGCGGGAAAATAGGGGTAGTCGTCGTCGGCCAGCGCATTCTGCCCGCCGCCCAGCACCACCATCGCATCGTGCCCGGCCGCGTCCTGAGGCAGCGGGTCACCCTCATAGGGACGCCGCAGGTCGAGCTCGGCGCCGGCCTCCTTAAGCGCGGCGCCGACCTGGCCGAGGCCGGTGTTTTCGTAGTTCTGGACCACCAGCACCCGCATGAGAATCCTGCTGACATGAATTGCAGGGGCGAGCGATATCATGCCGCCCGCATTTCAGCCAAGGTGCGTGCCGGAGAGAAAGCTATGCCACTGCAGAACCGGGTCGATCCGTTCGGCGCCATCCACGCCGCGCCCGAGCGCGGCCTGTTCATGGGCAATCGCGGCATCATCCACGACCCCGAGACGAAGACGCTTCTGAAGAAGCGCTGGGCGTTACAGGCCTGGATCATCTGCGTCTGCGAGTTCCGCAACGTGCGACGCGAGCCGATGGGCCGCAACCGCCAAAGTGACGGCCAATTGGGGGGCAAAGCCGGCTGGACCGAGCTGTTCTTCCTCGACGAGGTGACGGCATTGGCCGCCGGCCACCGGCCCTGCTTCTTTTGCCGGCGCGAACGTGCGACAGATTTCGTGGGCCGTTTCGGCGAGGCATTCGACGTTCCCGAACCTCGCGCGCCGATGGTCGACAAGCGGCTGCACAAGGAGCGGCTGGCTTCGGGCGGCTGGCCACCGGCCGTCGCAGCCGTGGAGCTTGGCAACCTGCCTGATGGCTCGATGGTGGCCGACAACGACACCGCCTATGCGCTCCGTGCCGGCAAAGTGCTCGGATGGTCGTTCGCGGGTTATGCCGACCCTATCGCCCTCGACAGTCTCGCCGGTCGGCCGCTACGTCTGCTCACGCCGGCCACCAGCGTTTCGGTGCTGAGACAAGGCTACACGCCGGTCTGGCATCCGTCCGCCGATACTTGACGGCAACGCTGCCCTCGCCCATTGCTCGGCCATGCGCGCCAACTACAAGATGCAGCGGCTGTTCGTGCCGGACGATCTCGGGCCAGGCCTCGAATTCGATGCTGGACAACAGCAGAGCCACTATCTCGCGCATGTGCTGCGGCTCGGCGAAGGCGCTAAGGTTCTTCTTTTCAACGGCCGCGACGGCGAATGGTCGGCGGCGATCGCCGCCAGATCCAAGAAGGCAGTCCAGCTCAAGGTGCTCTCCTTGCAGCGGCCGCAGCCGCCACTGCCCGATCTGGTCTACTGCTTCGCGCCGCTGAAGCAGGGCCGGCTCGACTATCTGGTGCAGAAGGCGGTGGAGATGGGCGCCGGCATCCTCCAGCCGGTCATAACCCAGCATACGCAGGTGGCGAAGCCCGGCATCGACCGGCTGCGCGCCAATGTCGTCGAGGCGGCCGAGCAATGCGGCATCCTGGCCGTGCCGCAGGTGCGCGAGGCGGAAAAGCTGGAGCGGCTGCTCGGCGGCTGGGACAAGGAGCGGCGGCTGATCTTCTGCGACGAGGACGCCTCGACCAACAACCCGCTGCCGGCGTTGCAGAAGGTGCGGGAGAAAAAACTCGCGCTGCTGGTCGGGCCGGAAGGCGGATTTTCCGATGACGAACGCAGGATGCTGAGGGCGTTGCCTTTCGTCACCGCCATCCCGCTCGGACCGCGCATCCTGCGCGCCGA
>NZ_RZSL01000211.1:0-9445 GCF_003997355.1 Mesorhizobium sp. M1E.F.Ca.ET.041.01.1.1
TCGCTGCTCGGCGCCTCGCTCAGCCAGGACAATGTGCTGTTCACCAGCAACCTGACCAACCTGCCGATCCAGAGCGCCGCCGGCCGCGACATTCCGCAAGGCGCGATCCATATCGAGCGCGTCAGGCTGATCTGGCAGGACCGGCTGTTCGATCGCATCACGCTTTCCAACTACAGCCGCGAGCACTCGACCATTGCCGTCTCGCTGCATTTCGCCGCCGACTTCCGGGACATGTTCGAGGTGCGCGGCTCGACGCGGCCGAAACGCGGAACGGTCCATGTCGCCAGGACCGAGAAGGCATCGGTGCTGCTCGGCTATGACGGTCTCGACGGGTTGCCGCGCCTGTCGGCGATTTCCTTCTCGCAGGCCCCCGACCGGTTGAGCGACAATCGCGCCGACTTCCTGATCGCGGTCACCAAGCGCAGCAGCAAGGTGCTTTATGTCGAAGTCGGCCCGGAGATCGCGGATACACCCGGGCGCGACCGCTTCCGCGCCGCCGCGGCCCGCGCCCGTTTCGGCATGCGCTCCAAGCGCCGGCATGGTGCCACGGTGCACAGTTCGGGCCGCGTGTTCAACGATTGGGTCGAGCGCGCGCGCGCCGATGTCGCGCTGCTCACCACCGAACTCTCGACCGGGCCCTATCCCTATGCCGGCATTCCGTGGTTCTCGACCGCCTTCGGCCGCGACGGCGTGATTTCGGGGCTGCAGATGCTGTGGCTCAATCCCGGCCTGGCGCGCGGTGTGCTGGCGTTTCTTGCCGAGCATCAGGCGACGGAGACGTCGCCCTTCATCGATTCCCAGCCAGGCAAGATCATGCATGAGACGCGCAAGGGCGAGATGGCGGCGCTGCGCGAACTCCCCTTCGGCCGCTATTATGGCGGTGTCGACACGACCCCGCTCTACATTCATCTCGCCTGCGCCTATGCCGACCGCACCGGCGACATGGCCTTTGTCGACACACTTTGGCCGTCGCTCAAGGCGGCCGCCGAGTGGACGGAAGAGGCAAGCCGGGCGACGGGCTTCGTCACCTACCAGCGCGCGGCCGAGTCCGGTCTTGCCAACCAGGGCTGGAAAGACAGTATCGATTCCGTCTTCCATGCCGACGGACGGATTCCCAAGGGACCGATCGCCCTGGTCGAGGTGCAGGGCTATGTCTTTGCCGCCTATCGGGGCCTCGCCTCGCTCGCGCGCCGCCGCGGCGAGTTCGCCGATGCCGAGCATTGGGAAAACCGCGCCGAGGAAATGCGGTTGGCCGTCGAGCGCGATTTCTGGATGGACGATCTCAACTTCTACGCCCTTGCCATCGATGGCGAGGGCGAACCCTGCAAGGTCCGCACCTCCAATGCCGGGCATCTGCTTTATGTCGGGTTGCCGGAGCTGGAGCGGGCAAAGATGGTCGCCGACCAGTTGCTGTCGGCCTCTTTCCATTCCGGCTGGGGGCTGAGGACGCTCGCGGACGATGCGATCTTCTTCAACCCGATGTCCTACCACAACGGCTCGATCTGGCCGCACGACACCGCGCTTTGCGGCGTCGGCCTGGCGCGTTACGGCGAGCGCGACAGCGTGGTTCGGATGATGAGCGGCACCTTCGAGTCGGCCGTGCATTTCAACATGCGGCTGCCGGAATTGTTCTGCGGCTTCACCCGGGCGCCGGGCGAGGCGCCGATCGCCTATCCGGTCGCCTGCCTGCCGCAGGCCTGGTCGGCAGGCTCCACCTTCATGCTGATGCAGGCCTGCCTCGGCCTGGAAATCGATGGATGGGAAGGCGAACTGCACGTCACGCGCCCAAGGCTGCCGATCGGCATCGATACGCTCACGCTGCGGCATCTCAGCGTCGGCGACAAATCCGTCGACCTCGCTTTCCAACGGGTCGGCGACCGCGTCGTCGCCTTCCTGTCCGACCGGCACGAGGGCATGGTGCCGCTTATCGTGCGAACCTAGAACAAAGGCCGGCAAGGTTGCGTCCGGCAACCGAAAAATGTCGGAACCGATCGCGACTTTGTGCGTTGCGAACTGGTACCGGCCTATCCATCCGCAGCCGGCAAGAACGAAAAACAAAATAGCGGACAGCCGGAGGCAACCTGGCATTCAATGACACAATACGGCGTCGACCTCTTGTGGGTCCTTATCCTTGTAAGTCTCGGACTTTCCGCTCTCGCGATCTTCGTTTCAGTATCTAGGCACCGTCATCAGCATCCAAAGGGTGTGAACACGCCTGCCCCGGGTGACGATGTCGCCTCGGAAGCCGCGCGCAAGGTGTTGCGCGAATTCGAGAAGAACGGGCAGTCGGTCGACGCCGCCCTCGTCACCTGGTCGCCGGAGACGCTGCGCAAGATCCTCACCGAGGACCTGCCGGACGCACAGGTCATCGTCGTTTCCAACCGCGAACCCTACATCCACAATGAGGACAAGAACGGCGATGTCGAACTCGTCGTACCGGCGAGCGGACTGGTCTCGGCACTGGAGCCGATCACGCGCGCCTGCGCCGGCACATGGATCGCCTATGGCGGCGGCAGCGCAGACCACGTCGTGGTCGACGCGAATGACCGGGTGCAGGTGCCGCCTGGCAATCCCTCCTACACGCTGCGCCGGGTCTGGCTGACCGAAGAGCAATATCAGGGCTACTATCTCGGCTTCGCCAATGAAGGGCTGTGGCCGCTCTGCCATGTCGCCTTCACCCGCCCGACCTTCCGCGATTCTGACTGGGAAGCCTATGAGGCTGTCAACCGCAAGTTCGCCGATACGGTGGTCGCCGAGGCCCGCAACGAGCGGCCGATCGTGCTGGTCCAGGATTATCACTTCGCGCTGCTGCCGCGCATGATCCGCGAGCGCTTGCCGGACGCGATCGTCATCACTTTCTGGCACATTCCGTGGCCGAATTCGGAAGTGTTCAGCATCTGCCCATGGCGCGAACGCATCCTCGACGGGCTGCTCGGCAGCTCGATCATTGGGTTCCATACCCAATTCCACGCCAACAACTTCACCGAAAGCGTCGATCGTTTCATGGAGAGCCGGATCGAGCGCGCCGACGCCGCCATATCCTATGGCGGCCAAACGACGCTGGTGCATGCCTATCCGATCTCTATCGAATGGCCCGTCGAGTTGTTGAAGGCCCTGCCTTCGGTCGAGGACTCGCGACAACACATCCGCGAGCGGTTCGGCATTCCGGCCGATGCCAAGCTCTGCGTCGGCGTCGAGCGTCTCGACTACACCAAGGGCATCCTCGACCGCTTCCATGCGCTGGACGAGCTGTTCATCCGCCATCCGGAAACGATCGGCAAGGTGGTGTTCCTGCAGATCGCCGCGCCCAGCCGCGGCTCGCTGCCGGCCTACAAGCAACTGCATGAGGAATGCCTGCGCTTGGCCGAGGAGCTCAACGAGCGCTATGGCAACGAGCATTACCACCCTGTGGTGCTGGTGGCCGAGCATCACTCGCAGAAGGGTGTCTACGAAATCTATCGGGCCGCCGACATCTGCCTCGTCACAAGCCTGCATGACGGAATGAACCTCGTCGCCAAGGAATTTGTCGCCTCCCGCGATGACGAGCAGGGCGTGCTCCTGCTCAGCACCTTCGCCGGCGCCTCGCGCGAGCTGCTGGAGGCGCTGATCGTCAATCCCTATGACGCGGCGATGATGAGCGAGACCATGCTGCAGGCACTCACCATGGGGCCGGAAGAGCAGCACGAGCGCATGCGGCGCATGCGCGAGATCGTCCGCGACAACAACGTCTATCGCTGGGCCGGCAGCATGCTGCTCGACGCGGCGCGGCTCAGGAAGCGCGACGAGCTCGACCGGGTCACGGCTTTATCCGACCGGTCGCTGAATGGCGACAATGTCGTCTCCATATTCGAACGCAAACAGGCAGTCGGATTCCGATGAACTTACAGACAGATTTGACGCCACGACTCCCCGAAGGTCGATGGGCGCTTTTCCTCGACATTGACGGAACCTTGCTGGAACACGCGGCCCATCCGGACAGCGTGTCGGTCGGCGAGGGGCTGCGCCTCCTGCTGGAGACGATCGACCAGCGGCTGGACGGCGCGCTCGCCTTCATCACCGGCCGCTCGATCGCGGCCGTCGACGGCCTGTTCGACCCCTTGAAGCTGCGGATCGCCGGCCTCTATGGGCTGGAACACAGGCTGACGCCGGACGGGCAAATCGAGGCCGCCGACGAGCCGGAGGATATGGCGGCACTGGCCGACGAGATCGAGCTCGAGCTGGCAAGCAAGGCCGTCTATATCGAGCGCAAGGGCCCGGTGCTCGCTATTCACACAAGGGCGGCGCCGCATTTGCTGGCCCGCGCGACGGAACTGGTCGAGGCGGCGCTTGCCCGCCTGCCGGAAGGATACCGGGTCATCGCCGGCAATGCCGGCGTCGAGCTGATGCCGCTCGAAGCCGCCAAGGGGGCGGCGATCAGGCGCTTCATGCAGCTCGATCCGTTCAGCGGCCGGCGTCCGGTATTCCTCGGCGACGACACGTCGGACGAGAACGGCTTTGAGACCGTCAATGCCGCGGGCGGGATCTCGATCCGCGTGAAGCCGCAGGGCGAGACCGCGGCACGCTTCGCCATCGCCGACGTCGCCAGCGCGATCGCCTGGCTCGAGGCGAATTTCGGCACAACCGATGAAGAAGAAATCATCCGCCGCAGTTCGGCATTGCCTACCTAGAGCGGTTCACCGTTTCACGGAAACGGCGACCCGCTGTACCCCTTGTTTTGACGCAATTCCAGACGGAAAACCGCTCACACTTTTCCTGGAATTGCTTTAGCCATACGGAGAATGTGTCGGCCGCCGGTCATTCAGTTTCTGTCGACCGGCTTGGAGCGCATCCGGGAAACGGTCTCGCGCTCGGCGCGCTTGGAGCGCATCGGCGGCAGGCCGCGATCGACGAGGTCCATGTCCTCCAGCACCATGTCGCCCATGCGCTTGAAAGCGACGTCGAGCGCGCCGGCGCGGTGGGCCGAACGCAGGAAGCCGGGCAGGGCGCGGACCGGATGGTCCTTCGCCAACGGCTCCTCCGGGAAGACGTCGCTGGCGGCGACGATGTGGCCGCTCTTCACCGCCGCCATCAAGGCCGCAAAATCGACGACACCGGCGCGGCTGAGGAGGATGAAGGCGGCGCCCTTGCGCATCTTCGCGAAGGCATCGGCGCCGAGGAAACCCTGGTTCTCGCTGGTCACCGAGGCGACGACGAAGACGAAATCGCTTTCCGACAGCACCTTGTCGAGCGAGGCCGGTTCGACGCCGTGCTCGACAAGTACGGAAGGCGGCAGCCATGGGTCATAGACCCTGGTGCGGGTGCGGAAGCCGGAAAGCAGGCGATTGAGCGCGCGGCCAAGATCGCCGAAGCCGATGATGCCCACATCGGCGCCCGAGAGCAGTCGGGCTTTCTGGTTGCCGTCGCCGCCCCACAGCTCCTTGCCTTGCCGGAAGGCGAGGTCGGCATCGACGATGTTGCGCGCCAGGTTGAGCGCCATGGCAAGGCCGAGCTCCGCAACCGGTTCCGCAAACACCAGGCCGGTGGTGACGACGTGGATGCCGCGGGCGAACAGCGTCTCATAGGGCATGTTGTTGATGAGGTTGGTCTCGACATTGAAGATGCAGCGCAGCGCCTTCAATTTCTCCAACGTGTCCGGTGCGATCGGCGGCTGGCCGACGATGTAGCGCGCTTCGGCCAGCACATTCGGAGGCAACTCAGCCACGCCTTCGGGCGTTGTCTCGACGATGCGATATTTTTTGCGAAACAGCGCCAGTTGCGGCGGCGTGAAAATCAGGTCGAGCGTGCGCGGTTCGGGCGCGCTGATCACCAGCGGCGAGGCTTTGTTGGACATGATGTTCCTCCCGGCGCGACTGGATTGCGTCAATCACAACTGCGTTTTTTACTCCGGATGAAACGATTTACAACAGCGAAAAATCGATTTATCGATTACATTAGCAAGAGGGTTTGCGGCCAGCCGCCCGCGGGAGGAGATTAATGGCGCAACAGGAAGCCCAGCAGCGGCGCCCGTCGATCCACGATGTGGCAAGCCATGCCGGCGTGTCCGCGGCGACCGTCTCCAAGGTGCTGGCCGGCGTCACGACGGTGAAGCCGGAAAACGCGCAGCGCGTCCTCGATGCCGTCGAACTGCTCGGCTACCGCGTCGACCCTTTAGCCTCCGACATGCGCCGGGCCAAGCGCCGCATCATCGGCGCCATCATGCCCGAGTTCGAAAGCGAGTTCTTCGGCCAGATGGTCACGGAACTCGAGGGCCTTGCCGAGCAGCGCGGCTACACATTGGTGGCGGCGTCGAGCCGTGAATCCGAGGCGCGGGAGAAAGAGATCCTTGCCCGCATGCATGATTGGCGCGTCGCCGGCGTCGTGCTGGCGCCTGTGCGCAACGAGCATGGTCCCGCGGCCGCCTTCATGAAGGCGAACGGCATGACCGGGGTGCTGATCGACCGCGTGCTTGCCGACGATGCCTTCGACACGGTTTCGGCCGACAGTTCCGCGGCGAGCGCCGAAGTGGCGCGCGCGCTGGTCGGCAAGGGCCATCGCCATATCCTCGTGGTCGGCCTCGGCCAGCAGGCGGCGACTGTGCGTGCCCGTCTTGAGGGGTTCCGCAGCACCGCGCTGGAACTTGCGCCCGACATCCGCATCGACGTTGTGCTTTCCGAAAGCGAGGTCGAGCCTTTGCGGGCGCTGCTTCACGATTATTTCTCCAAGGGGGCTGACAGGGGCGAGCGGCCGACGGCGGTCTATTCGCTGTTCCTCAAGGGCACGCTGGTGGCGCTGTCGGAATTCCGGCGACGCGGCTGGCATTGCCCGAACGACATCTCGCTGGTCGGCTTCGACGATGCCGAATGGATGCAGGTGACCTGGCCGGCCATCGCCGCCGTGGTGCAGCCGGTGCGCGAGATCGCCGGCAACGCAATGGAAGTTTTGTTTCGCAGGATCGAAGGCGAGGGCGGCCCGCCGAGGGCGCGGCTCGAACCTTGCAAGGTGTTGATGCGGGAATCCGTTGGCTCGCCAGGCAGCGTCCCGCATTCCGGGGGAGGAGACCGACAATAGCCCCCATTGTCGACAACGGAAGAAAAGCGCCGGCCCTGGCCCAGACACCCGGCGCAAACAAACGGAGGATTGGAATGACATCGCTTATCCTGAAGATAAATCGATTTACTCTTGCATTGGGCGTCGCCTTGGTAATGTCAGCGGTCGGCGCCGCCAGGGCAGAAGACGGCGAATACGGCGTGCTGATGAAGACGCTGGCCAATCCGTTCTGGGGCGCGATGGCCCAGGGCGTCGCCGACGGCGCCAAGGAAGCCGGCGTGAAATACTTCCAGCAAGCGGCCGAAAGCGACCAGGCGGCCGAGCCGCAGCTCAACCTCTGCAACACGATGCTGGAACGCAAGCCGGTGGCGATGATCACCGCGGCCATCAACTCGACCAACCTCCTGCCTTGCCTGAAGTCGGCGCAGGACGCCGGCATCAAGATCGTCGATCTCGACAACAATCTCGACCAGGCGGTTCTCGACAAGGAAGGCGTCAAGGTCACCTTCCATATCGGCTCCGACAATGTCGCGGCGGGCGCGCAGGGTGCTGAATATCTCGTCTCCAAGCTCGGCAAGGACGCCAAGGGTCCGGTGCTGGTGATCGAAGGTCTCTCCGGCAACATCACCGGCGAGAAGCGCGCCAAGGGCTTCGCCGACAAGCTGAAGGAACTGGCGCCAGGGCTGCAGATCGTCGCTTCGCTGCCGGGCGACTGGGATCGCGGCAAGGCGGCCTCGATCGCCACAGACACGCTGACCGCGCATCCCGATCTCGTCGCCATCTTCTGCGCCAATGACGGCATGGCGCTGGGCGCCGTGGAATCGGTTTACGCTGCGGGCAAAGGCCAGCAGGTGACGATGATCGGCGTCGACGGCAATGTCGATGCGGTGAAGTCGATCAAGGAAGGCCGTCTCAACGCTTCCGTCGCGCAGCTTCCCTATCTCGTCGGCAAGCAGGCGGTCGAGAACGTCAAGAAGGCGCTGGCCGGCGAGAAGGTCGAGGAAAGCGTCGCGGTGCCCACCTTGGTGCTGACCAAGGACGTGCTCGACGCGGGCAAGGAGCCGATGCTGCAATATGTGAAATGAGGCAGTAGGCAGTAGGGGTGCCTAGTCCCTAATCCCCACTGCCTAACCCCTACCCGAAGGGTAAAAAACATGTCTTCCGAAACGGCGCAGCCCGGTTTCTGGGCTCGGGTGCAGCGCGCATCCGTCGAGAGGCTCCACATCAGGCTGGAGTCCCTGGTCGTGCTTCTGGCGCTGAGTGCGGCGATGGCGCTGCTGTCGCCCTTCTTCCTGTCGCTCAGCAATTTCCTCAACATCCTGCTCGCGACCTCGACGATCGGCGTGCTGGCGATTGCCGCCACCTTCGTCATCGGCTCGGGCGGGCTCGACCTTTCGCTCGGATCGGTCATGGGGCTCGCCGGCGTGGCCGGCGCCTTCGTTGCCGTCAATCTCGGCTGGCCGTCGGTGTTCGCCGTGATCGCCTGCATCCTTGCCGGCGCGATTGCCGGCTATATCAACGGGCAATTGGTGACTCGCGCCTTCGTGCCGGCCTTCATCGTCACGCTCGGCATGCTGGGCCTGGCGCGCGGGCTGGCGCTGGTCATCTCGCAGGGCAGGGCGATCTACGGCCTGCCGCCCGAGATCGTCTATATCGGGCAAGGACGGCCCTTGGGCATTCCGATGCCGGTCATCATCTTCGTGCTGACGGCGATCGTCGCGCATGCGGTGCTCGCCTATACGCGCTTCGGCCGCCACACGCTGGCGCTCGGCGACAGCGAGGGTGCCGCGCGCGCGGCCGGCATCCGCGTCGAGCAGCACCGGCGCATCATCTATACGCTGTCCGGCGCGCTCGCCGGCCTTGCCGGTCTGCTCTTCACCGCCCGCGTCAATGCCGGCGATCCGACCGCCGGCATCAATTACGAGCTTACGGCAATCACTGCTGCGATCATCGGCGGCACCAACCTCTTCGGCGGCCGCGCCTCGATCCTTGGAACCATGATCGGCGCGCTGATCATGGGCGTGTTGCAGAACGGCCTGACGCTGCTAGCCGTGCAGTCCTATTACCAGCAGATGGCGATCGGCGCGGTGCTGATCCTCGCGGTCTTCATCGACCAGTACCAGGTGCGGAAGGAGTCGCGCGTATGACCCTGCTTTCGCTCCACGGCATCCGCAAAAGCTTCGGCGCGGTCGACGTGCTGCATGGCGTCGACCTGTCGGTCGCGGCCGGCGAAGTGGTCGGGCTGGTCGGCGACAATGGCGCCGGCAAGTCGACGCTGATGAAGACCATCACCGGCATCTACCGCGCCGACACCGGCTCGATCGAATTCGACGGCAAGGACATCCTTGCGCTCGATCCCGGCCAGCGGCGCCGCCTCGGCATCGAGATGATCTACCAGGATCTTTCGCTCGCTAAACAA
>NZ_RZSL01000212.1:0-9326 GCF_003997355.1 Mesorhizobium sp. M1E.F.Ca.ET.041.01.1.1
GCAAAACCATAGCTGTCCTCGGCGATCCAGGATCGGAACTCATCCATCATGGCGTCGGCAGTAGCGCGGTCGCGGCGGAATGGGAAGAATTCCATGACGCGGTCATCGGAGTTGATGCGGTGGAAGAGTTCGCGGTCGCGCTCTTCCCAGTTGCGCAGGATGAGACGTTCGGTGCGCATGGGTTTCATTGCACAAACTCTTCCTGTTTGTAGCCCTGGATATAGAGCAGGGCGGTGAGGTCGCCATGGTCGATGCGGACTCTGGCCTGCTCGGCTACCGTCGGCTTGGCGTGCAAGGCGACGCCGATGCCGGCGAGGCGGATCATGTCGAGGTCGTTGGCGCCGTCGCCGACGGCAACCGCGTCGGCCGTCGTCAGGCCAAGCCTTGCCGCAATGTCGAGCAGCGCCTCGGCCTTGGCCGCGCGCCCGAGGATCGGCTCTTCCACTGTGCCGGTGAATCGGCCGCCGTCCTCGATCAGCCGGTTGGCGCGGTTTTCCTGGAAACCCAGCATTGCGGCGATGCGGCTGGTAAAGACGTCGAAGCCGCCGGAGATCAGCGCCGTCCAGGCGCCGTTGGCGCGCATGGTCCGCACCAACGCGCGGCCGCCGGCGGCCAGCGTCAGCCGGTTGGCGATGATGCGATCGACCACCGCCGTGTCGAGGCCCTTCAGCAAGGCGACGCGCTCGCGCAAAGCGGGCTCGAAGGCGATCTCGCCATTCATCGATCGCGCGGTGATCGCAGCGACGTGCTCCTTGACGCCGATCTCGTCGGCGAGCTCGTCGATGCATTCCTGGTCGATCATCGTCGAATCCATGTCGGCAAGCAGGATCTTCTTCCTCCTGCCTTCGGACGGCTGGACGATGATATCGACCGGCTCTGAGGCCAATGCCGCGCGAAGATCGGCCGTCAATACGCCGATGTCCGGCGTCTCCGGCAAAACCAGATCGCAGGCGATGCCTTCAGCCAGCCAATGAACGGAGCTTGCGCCGGCCGCCCGCGAGGCCATATTCGCAAGCGAGGCCGACACTCGACGGTCTTCGGGATGGGATACAAGCGTGGCGATCAGCGACATCGAAAATTCCGGCAGTCAGGCGGGCGAAGGCCGCGTGAAGAACGCGATCCTGATAGCCGGGCCGACAGCCAGCGGCAAGTCGGCGCTGGCGCTCGATCTTGCCGAACGCAAGGGCGGCGTGATCGTCAACACCGACTCCATGCAGGGCTATTCGGTGCTCGACGTGCTGACGGCGCGGCCAAGCGCGGCCGAAATGGCGCGCGTACCGCATTTCCTCTACGGCCATGTGCATCCTTCGACTGCCTACTCCACCGGCGCCTGGCTGCGCGACGTCACCGGGCTGATCGCGGAAGGTGTTTTGTCGGGACGGCCGGTCGTCTTCGTCGGCGGCACGGGGCTCTATTTCCGCGCGCTGGCCGAAGGCATCTCTGACATGCCCGACATTCCGCCATCGGTGCGCGAGCGCTGGCGCTACGAGCTCAAGGAACAAGGAGCCGAGCGGCTGCATCGCATTTTGATGCGCGAGGATTCGGCGGTCGCCATGCAGCTCAGGCCGACCGACGGCCAGCGCATCGTGCGGGCGCTCGAAGTGCTCGATGCGTCGGGGCGGTCGATCCTTGATTGGCAGGCGTCGCGCGGCCAACCGCTTATCGACCGCGACAGCGCGCGCTTCCTGGTGATCGAGCCGGATCGCGGCCAACTGGTGGCGCGCATCGAGGCGCGGTTCGACCAGATGCTCGACAAAGGCGCGCTCGACGAGGTCAGGCAGTTGATGGCGCTTGACCTCGCTCCGGACCTGCCAGCGATGAAAGCGATCGGGGTCCGCGAGCTGCGGTCTGCCTTGACCGGACAAATGAGTTTTCCCGAGGCGATCGAACGCGCCAAGGCCGCAACGCGCCAATATGCCAAGCGTCAGGCGACCTGGTTCAGGCATCAACTTGGCGCTGGTTGGCAGAGGCTTTGCCCAGGCGATGGACCAATCATTCCCGACTGATCATATGCGATTTCGATCAGGAACTTAGACTATCCGATGCGCCTCTCGTTCAAGTGGCCCGGGTTAACCGTCCGTAAGGCCGGGCATGCCATAACGACGATGGGTCGTAGTGCCGTGGGGAGCTATGCGTTTTCACAAGGCGGAATCCGCATTCTTCGTTTTTATTTTCGTGATCCTGGCCGCCGGCCTGGTGACCTTCCACGCCTATGGCCAATTGCAGGACATCGCGACCGATCTCGACACCGCGTCGCGTCTCGAAAGAATCATCTATCTCAACAAGTTGCTGTTCGTGACCGGCGCGCTGCTGGCCGCCGCATTGTTCTTCGGAATATTCTTCATCTATCCGCTGATCCGCGGCCAGGTGAGGGAAGAGGGCAAGCTGCGCGCCATGACGGTTTCGCTGAGCGCCCGCTCGCAAACGCTCGAGCAGGCGGCTCTCACCGATGGCCTGACCGGAATGCAGAACCGCCGCTATTTCGACGATGCGCTGCGGGAGTATCTCGATGAGTTCGGCCGCATCGACAAGCCGGTGGGGCTGATGATCCTCGACCTCGATCATTTCAAGCAGGTCAACGACACGCATGGTCACGATGTCGGCGACGAGGTGCTGAGGGCCGTCGCCACATGCCTGAGAGGCATGACGCGCTACCACGACGTGGTGGCGCGGCTCGGCGGCGAGGAATTTGCCGTGGTTACGCCCAACATGGACGCGGAACTGCTTGCCCGCTTCGCCGAGCGCATCCGCAAGGCCATCGCCAACCTGTCGATCCTATCGGGCAACGTGCGGCTGAAGGTCACCACCAGCGTCGGCCTTGCCGTCTGGGACCGCAATGAGAGCGCCGAGGATTTCTATCGCCGCGCGGACCGGCAGCTCTACGAGGCGAAGAAGCAGGGCCGCAACCGCGTCTGCGCCTAAATCCCATCACTGAATTCGTGATGCCGGCCGTATGCTGCCGTTTTCTGCGCTTCCGGCCTTCGCCGGCCGAAGCACTCCTGGTGGGGTCGTGGCAGTTAAGGCTACGGCCGGCGTAGGCCGGTGCTCACGGACTTTATGTCCGCTCCGCTCCGGTTCTCGAAAGCGAATCCACTCGGCTCAGCCTGACGAATTTCCTGACGGAATTTACCCATGCCTACCGGCGAAGCCGGGCCTAGAACCCTAACGTGGTATTCAATCGTTCTGCTGGCGCATGCCGAAGGTCGAGGGCTTCAGGCCGTAGCGCAGGTCGAAGTCGTCGTCCGGCTGCACGCGCGGCGCCGATGGCTTGCGGTAGTCGGGATCGCCGGCCTGACGGCCGGTATCGACCGCCTCGGCGAAGGCTATGGACTGCTGCGGTTTCGGCACGTTGCGCAGCCGCTCGACGATGCCGGCGAGATCGACGTCGTCGCCGGCTTCCGCGGGCAGCGTCTGCTCGCGCTTGGCCGTTCCCGGGATGAATTCGCGCGACAGTTTCTCGAATTTGAGCCGCATGGTCGTCGCCACGCCTTCACCGAAGGCGATCGCCTCGCGCTGGCCCATCGAGGACAGGAAGGCCAGTGTCGAGGCCGAGGAATCCGCGATCGCCGAGCGGATGATCGCCTGGTCCTGCTCGTTGGCCAGCCGCATGGCGAAGAAGGTCGAGCATTGCGACAGGATGGTCGGATCAAGCTCGCCCGGGCGCTGGGTGACGACCCCGAGGTAGCAGCCATATTTGCGGCCTTCCTTGGCGATGCGCGACAGAGCGTGCCTGGTCGGGGCGAAGCCGAGGCGCGGATCGGCCGGCATGTAGCGATGCGCCTCCTCGCAAAGCAAAAGCAACCGCAGCCGGCCCTCGCTCCAAAGCGCGAGGTCGAAGGCGAGGCGCGCCAGCACCGAGCAGACGGAATTGACAACCTCGGACGGCATGCCCGCCATCTCGAAGCAGGTTACCGGACGGCCATGGTTGGGGACGCGAAAGATGTTGCCGATCGTCTCGTGGATCGTGTCCTCGATCAGCCGCGAATTGAACATGAAGCGGTAGCGCGGGTCGGAGGCCGCCGATTCAATGCGCGTCTTCAGCGACTTCAAGGTCGGGCGGTCGTTCTTGCTCTCAAGCATGCCCATGCGCTCGTCGATCTGTTTGATGAGATCTGCGATGCGGTAAGGCACCGGCGTATCCGCGGTCAGCGCGTCGCTGCCGCGCCTGATGTAGCTGCCCGAACTGGGGTTGCGATAGAGGTTCTTGGCGGCCGGGATGAGGTCGCGGAGAACGTCGACTTCCTCCGGCTCGGTCTCGCGACCGCGAAACAGAACCTCGGCGAATTCCTCCAGCCTGAACATCCAGAACGGCAGGTCGAGCGTCTTGGAATCGACCTTCACGCAATATTCGGGAAGCGAGGCGGCAAACTCATTGTGCGGGTCGAGGATCAGCACGCGCAGGTCAGGGCGCGCCTCGATCGACTTGCGCAAAAGCAGCGAGACGGCCGTTGATTTGCCGACGCCGGTCGTGCCGACAATGGCGAAATGGCGCGCCAGCGTGTCGTCGATGGCAATGTTGGCGTCGATCGCCTCGTCCTGCGACAGCGTACCGATGGTGATGGAGTGCCGGCCGGCGAGATCGTAGACGGCCTGCAGGTCGCGGCTGCGGATACGGTGGGCTATGGCGCCGATATGCGGATAGGTGGTGATGCCCCGGTCGAAAACCGGCTTGGCGCCAGGTTCGGCACCGTCGCGCACCTCGCCGATCAATTCGATGCTGACCTCGATCGCGTTCTGGCCTTCGTTGCTCCAGACGCGGTCCGACTTGCCGATCGCATAGACAAGGCCGACGGTGCGCGTCGAGCCAAGGTTGATGGAGATCATCTTGCCGACGGTCCACAGGCCGGTGACCGTGCCTTCGGCATCCTCGGCGTAAGCGCTGATGGTGGCGCGCGCGCCATCGCACTGCACGACATTGCCCAGAATGCGCTTGTCGCTTTGTTGGCCGTCACGGCGCTCCTGCGAGGTCGGCTCCCCTACGGAGGCTTCGCGTTCAACAAACATCGGTGACCTGTCCCATTCCCCTCAAGGTCAAACCTATCCAATCGGGGTTAAGGTCGGGTGAGGTGGGATGGTGTAAGGCCTGTTAAGGCATACGCGAAAATTCGATCGAACAGCCCCTTTCGTCATCTTGGGATTTCGATATATTGGACGAATGGCTGATATATCGAAAGACATCACATCCACGATCGGCAAACGGATACGCTCCGAGCGGGACTTGCGGGGATGGTCTCTGGCCGAACTGGCCGAGCGATCGGTTGTCTCCAAGGCGATGCTGAGCGCCATGGAGCGGGGCAAGACAAGTCCGACCGCGGCGCTCCTTGTGCGCGTTGCGTCTGCTTTCGGCATGACGCTGTCGACACTGATCGCCCGCGCCGAAACGCAGGGCGGCGGTGTCTCCCGCAAGGACGAACAGCCGGTCTGGCGGGATCCTGCGACCGGCTATGTCAGGCGGCACTTATCGCCGGCCTCGCAGATGCCGCTCGAACTCATCAGGGTCAGCTTGCCTGCGGGCGCAAAGGTGAGTTTTCCGGCAGCATCCTATGCCTTCATCAAGCAGCAGATTTGGTTGATCGGCGGTCGCCTCGACTTCACCGAAGGCGATGTGCTGCACAGGCTCGAACCCGGCGATTGCCTGGCGCTAGGCGCCCCGTCGGACTGCACGTTCCATGCTCCCGGACCGGAAGCCGCCGACTATCTGGTGGCGCTGGTCAGGGGCTGACCGCATGGCGCGCCGGCCGAGACGTTCGCACAATGGCGGGCCGCCTCTCGACGATTATGAAGGACCGCCCTGGGGCAAGGGCGATGCCTACACCTTCCTCGCCTGGCGTGCCGCCCACGACAAAGCCTGGAAGGCGCCGAGCCAGACCATCATGCTGATGCGACTGGAAAGAGCCGAGCGGCTTGGCCTGACCTATGAGGAATACACGCTGGAGATCCTGGAGCGCGGGCGCCACCTCAGCGAAGACGATGCCGAGCGCATCGCGGAAATCCGCCGGGCGCGGCGGCGGAGACGAACAAGTCACTTCGAATGACGGCAGCCTTTACCTGGAGAACACCAAGATGAATTCCCCTGAAATCAGGGTGTTGGGCGATGATGCAGCGACCTGCGCGATGCTGGCCGATCTGTTGATCGAGACAGTCGCTGCCGGCGGATCGGTAAGCTTCATGCATCCCTTGTCGCTGGATGCAGCTCGGGAGTTCTGGTGCAAGTCGCTGGCTGCCGCCAAACGGGCAGAAAGGGCGGTGCTGGGCGCATGGGATGGCGAGACGCTTGTCGGCACCGTCACGCTCATTCTCGATTGTCCGCCCAACCAGCCGCACCGTGCCGAGATCGCCAAACTGATGATCCGGCTCGACCATCGCGGCAAAGGCACCGCGACCCGCCTGATGCGGGCCGCCGAGAAACTGGCCGTTGAGAATGGACGCACTCTGCTGGTGCTGGACACCGCAAGCGAGGAGGGCGCGGCCGGCCTCTACGAGAAACTCGGCTTCACGCTGACCGGCGAGATTCCGGACTATGCGCTGAAGCCGCACGGCGGGCTAACCGGCACGCTGATCTACTGGAAGCGGATTGGGCGAGATTGATAGTTCATCGGGTTACGTCAATATCGGCCTCCTCGTAGCGGGCGCGGCACAGTTCGATGCCCAAGGCAACATGACAGACGGAAGCCCGCAACCGGGCTTCCGTCTACCGCAAAGGGTCTGGCTTCAAGCCTTGTGATACACCTGCTGCAGCCCATAGACCGGAGTGGGCAAACCGACCTGCCTGGCTTTCAACTGCAGCGACAGATACTGAGAATAGTGGCGCGACTGGTGCAGGTTGCCGCCGTGAAACCATAGCGCTTCCTGCTGGGTCGGCTTCCACATATTGCGCTGCTCGCCTTCCCACGGGCCGGGATCCTTTGTGGTGTTGGAGCCGAGGCCCCAGACCTTGCCGACCTTGTCCGCCACTTCCTGTGAGATGAGGTCGGCGGCCCATCCGTTCATCGAGCCGTAGCCGGTGGCGTAGATCACCAGGTCGGCCGGCAGCTCGGTGCCGTCGACGAACGTCACTCCGGTCTCGGTAAGCTCCTGGACGGCGGCGCCGGGACCGCTCTTGAGCTTGATCGAGCCGTCGATGACAAGGTCGCAGGCGCCGACGTCGATGTAGTAGCCGGAGCCGCGGCGCAGATACTTCATGAACAGACCCGAGTCGTCATCGCCCCAGTCGAGCATGAACCCCGCCTTTTCCAGATCCTCGTAGAATTTCGCGTCGCGCTCCTTCATCTGCTGGTAAAGCGGAATCTGGAACTCATGCAGGATGCGGTATGGCAGAGAGGCGAAGATCATGTCCGCCTTGCGCGTCGTCATGCCGTTCTCGACCGCCTGCTCCGAATAGAGGGCGCCGAGGCCGATATCCATCAGCGTGTCGGACTTGACGATATGCGTGGACGAACGTTGCACCATGGTCACGTCGGCGCCTGCCTCCCACAGCGCCGCGCAGATGTCGTGGGCCGAATTGTTGGAGCCGATGACGACAACCTTCTTGCCGCGATATTTGTCCGGACCGGGATGGGTCGAGGAATGCTGCTGCTCGCCCTTGAAGATGTCCTGGCCCTTGTATTTCGGCCAGTTCGCCTTGCCGGACATGCCGGTCGCCAGCACGAGCTGCTTCGGTTTGAGCACGATTTCCTTGCCGTCGCGTTCGAGGACGACGGTCCACTCCTTGGCCTTCTCGTCGTATGTGGCGGATTTCGCGGCGGTGGAGCTCCAGTAGTTCAGCTCCATCACCTTGGTGTACATCTCCAGCCAGTCGCCGATCTTGTCCTTCGGCGCAAACACCGGCCAGTTCTTCGGAAAGTCGATATAGGGCAGGTGATCGTACCAGACCGGGTCGTGCAGGCAGAGGGACTTGTAGCGCTTGCGCCAGGAATCGCCGGGACGTTCGTTCTTCTCCACGATGACGGCCGGCACGCCGAGCTGCTTCAACCTGGCGCCGAGGGCAATTCCGCCCTGGCCGCCGCCGATGATGACGACATAAGGCTGCCGGGAGTGGCCGAGTTCGGCGATCTCGTCGTCGCGCTCTTCGCGCCATGTCTTGCGGCCCTTGCCGTGGCCGTGCTTGGCGCCGAGCGGACGGGTGAAGCCTGCCTTCTCTTCATGGCCCTTCAGCTCCGCAATGGTGGTCAGCAGCGTCCAGATCAGCTCGCCCTTGAACCGAACAAGACCAAAGCCGCGCGCCACGTCGGTTTCAAAAGTGATCCAGGCGGTGGTGATGCCACCATCCTCTGTCGCTTCCTCGCCCTTGGCCACTGTCCAGCCGGTCGGTTTGGTGTTGGCCAGCGTCGCCTGCAGCATGTCACGGATCTGGTCGCGGCCCTCCATGGTTTTCAGGTTCCAGGTGAATGTAACGAGGTCGCGCCAGTAGCAGTCTTCCTGGAAGCAGTTGACGGCGGCATCGATGTCACCGGCTTCGAGCGCCTTGCCGAATTTGTCGAGTAGCGCCTGCGCCTTGGTGGTGGGTGTCCTCTCGAGCATGTGTTCTCCTCCGCTTGCTAGAGTCCGGAAATGAATTGCAAATGATGTGCCAGCCACCGCGCCAAATGACAAATTATAATGGAATCAATACGTTATTGTGCTTTTACGCCGCCTTGCCTGTTGCGGCGGTGTTGCGTGTGCTACGGCGTGCCACAGCCGCCGCAACGTTAGTTCGGCGCTTCCAGCCGCAGGCGCTTCATGCGGCGATGCACGGTGGTACGGTCGACGCCGAGACGCCGGGCGGCTCCGGAAATATTCCAGCCCGCCGCCACCAGTGCAGTCAACAGTGCCGCGCGCTCTTCCTCAGGCGAGGGCGGCCGCAGCGCAACGACACTGGCCGGCATGGCCGCTGGCGCCGCATGTGCGAAATCGGGCAGGTCGGCGGGCTGGATCGTGCCGTCGTCACAAAGCGCTACCGCCAGATCGACGGCGTTGACGAGCTCGCGGATATTGCCGGGCCAGCCATGGCGGATCAACGCCAGCCGCGCCGCCGGCGACAGTCTTGCCGGCCGGCAGGCAAGGCGCGCGCGTTCGTTTACCAGCCGGTCGAGCAGCCATTCGAAATCAGTGCGCTCGCGCAACGCCGGCAAGGCAAGCGAGGCGGCGTTCAGCCTGTAGAACAGGTCTTCGCGGAAACGGCCCTCGGCGACCAGCTTGCGCAGGTCATGATGCGAGGCGGAGATGATCTTGATGTCGACAGGCCGAGGCGCGATGCCGCCGACCGGGATCAATTCGCGCTCGGCGATCACGCGCAGCAGCCGCGATTGCAGCGGGTAGGGCATATCGCCGATCTCGTCGAGGAACAG
>NZ_RZSL01000213.1:0-9284 GCF_003997355.1 Mesorhizobium sp. M1E.F.Ca.ET.041.01.1.1
GACCACCTCGCGCACGATGGCGAGCCCGAGCCCGCTGCCTTCCTCGTTCGTGCCGACAATACGGTAAAAGCGTTCGAAGACGTGTTCCCGCTCTTCCGGCGGAATGCCGGGGCCGGCATCGGTGACGGTGAGCTGCGCCTCGCTATCGACGGCGGCGATCTTCACCGTGACGCTGCCACCGGGCTTGGAGTATCGCAGGGCATTATCGACGAGGTTCACGATCATCTCGCGCAGCATCGTGCCGTCGCCGATCACCGGAACAGGCCCGGTTTCCTCGAGGCCGAGATCGATGTTGCGTTCGATTGCCCTCGGCGCATGCGTTTCCAGCACCTGGCGGCAGGCTTCGGTGAGGTCGATGCGGTCGGCGCGCGGCCGCCGGCTGCCGGGCTCCGCGCGCGACAGTGTGAGCAGCTGTTCGGCGAGCCGCGCCAGCCGGCCGGAGCTGGCCTGCAGGGCGACAAGCGCTTCCTGGCGCTTATCGGCGGCAGTTTCGCGCAGCGCGTAGCTTGCCTGTGTCGACAGCAGCGCCAAAGGTGTGCGCAGTTGGTGCGCGGCATTGGCAATGAAGCGGCGCTGCGCCGCCATCTGCGCCCGCACGCGCGCCATATAGGCATTGAGCGCGTCGATCAGCGGCCTGATCTCGCTTTGCGCGCCGGGAACCTCGACCGGGTCGAGCTCGCTGCGGCTTGGCGAACGCACGGCATCGCGGAGCCGGATCAGCGGCGCAAGGCCGCGGTGCAGGCCAAGCAGCACGAACACGCCGGCGATCGCTACCAGGGCCAACTGCTGGGCGAAGGCGCTGAGCCACAGACGCTTCACCATCGCGTCATGCCCGGCAAGCGTGACGCCCACCGTGACCTTGATCGGTGAATCCGCGCCGGCGCCGATCACCGCCTGGCTGAGGGTCAGGAGGCGGAGCCGGCGATCGCGGTAGGAAGCTTCGATGCTGCCGCGTTGCGACGCCTGGGGCAGGTCGGGATAACCGGTGAGCAGGCGTCCGCCGGCGGTCTCGACGTGATAGTAGACGCTGTCGCGGTCGCCTGTATCGAACATCTCGAGCGCCGCCGGCGGGATGGTGGCAAAGAGCACGCCGTCGTCCATCGCCACCTGCTCGGCGATCGCTCGGGCCGATCCGAGCAGCATGCGATCGGTGACCAGATCGGCGGTAGCAAGCGCATTGCCATGGCTGGTCCACAGATTGACGGTGGCGAGCCCGGCCAGCGGCAGCACGACCCAGGCCAGCAATTGCAGGCGGAGGCTGTTAATCCGCATCGCAACTAGTCTTCATGGCGCAGCAGGTAGCCGAGGCCGCGCAAGGTGGCGATCTGGACGCGCGATCCTTCCAGCTTCTTGCGCAGCCGATGCACATAGATCTCGATGGCGCTGGGGTCGGCGTCGGTTTCGAAGTCGTAGATCGCCGCCGAGAGTGCCGCCTTGCTCACCGTGCGTCCGGCCTTGACCACCAACTGCTCCAGCACCGCATGCTCGCGCGGCGTCAGCGCCAGCGTCTCGCCGCCGAGCGCAAACAGTCTGGTGTTGGTATCGAAGACGAGATCGCCGCAGGAGATGATTGGTGCTGTCCGGTCGTTGGCGCGGCGCAACTGCACGCGAATGCGCGCTTCCAACTCCTCGATCTGGAAGGGCTTTGCCAGATAGTCGTCGGCGCCTTCGTTGAGGCCCTTGACCCGGCCGTCGAGGCTGGCATTGGCGGTGAGCACGATCACCGGCACCGGGTTGCCGCGCGCTCTCAGCCGCTTCAGCACCTCCATCCCGCCCATGCGCGGCAGCGCGAGGTCGAGAATGATGAGCGCATGGTCGCCAGCCGCCAGCGCATGCTCGACATCCTCGCCGTCATGGACGACATCGACGACATAGCTCGCCTGGCGCAGCGTCTTGCTCAGCCAATCGGCTAATTCGCGATTGTCCTCGACAAGCAGGAGCCGCATCTCTGTCGTTGTCCACTCCAGGGACGGCACCGGCCCCGGCGAGCGCGCGGCGGCGTCCGAATTCGATCCTCGAAGCAACCGATAATATCGATCCGCCTACAAGGCAAACTCCGGCTCCTCCGCAGTCACGACCGCGTCACGGCGGCTGTTGAGCCGACTCATTGGTTGAATCAGGGATAAAACCGAACCGTTCGGTTCAATTTATGTTGACGGTTCGTGTAGTCGAGTTGAACGCTGGCCGGCTGATCCGTGGGGCTATATCGCGCAGTCCTTTCTGCAAGCCATTGATATTGCGTAAGAAGAATGTGGCAACTGCGCTGCTCACGCAAATTCAAGGTCGAACCGAACGGTTCGGTTCACAAATTTTCGTGATTGGAAATGGCAACAGGACCGACCCATTTCGGTGTTGTCCGAGCGACGCGATTTTCCACCAAGGCACGCCACTAGACGGACAGGACTTTTGAAATCTGGAGTACCCAAAATGAACAAGATTGCTCTTTCCGCTGCGGCTCTTCTCGTTGCCACGGGCAGCGCCTTCGCCGGCAGCGATCATTACGGTTCGGACAACGTCAACCAGCCGGCCGTCACCCAGTCGGTCACGCCCCAGTCCGGCGACAACATCGACCGCAGCATCACCGGCTCGATCCGCAAGTTCGAACAGCGCGATCTCAAGATCACGCCCGATCAGAACCAGCGGGAATCCGGCCAAGGCATCTGGGGCCGCTAAACCGGCGTCCGTCCCGAACCAACCAAGCATCAACATTCAAATCTGGAGTACCTAAAATGACCAAGATCGCTCTTACCGCGGCCGCCCTTCTCGTTGCCACCGGTGCCGCTTTCGCCGGCTCCGACAACTACGGCTCGGCCAACGCCAACCAGCCGGCCGCTTCGGTCGACACCTCGTACACCGCTTCGGTCAAGAAGTCGGATGCGAATGTCCAGAAGCCGCTGACCCAGGGCGCCGACCGCGACCTGTTCGGCAACCGCTAACCGGTTCCGATCTTCGATAGACCTCAAAGCGGCGGGCTTGTCCCGCCGCTCTGTTTTTGTAGCGCCGGCTATCCGTTGGGCCGGCTTTTGCGTGCGTTCGACCGAGCATTCATCACGAAGCGGTGATGCCTGTAGGGACGAGGGTTCGCCCCACCGCTTTTTTCGGAGCCGGCTATAGGGCGGCCTGAATCAGCCGGGCGGAAGCTCCTTCTAATCCATCGTTCGAGATGAGCTTTTTCGGGTGAGCTCACGGCCGCGGTGGCGAAACGACCAGCGAAGAAGAGATTTCGCCCGGGAATAAATCCGGGTCGTTCCGGGTCTTTGTCGGCAGCGGGGCCATCCTCCCAAGGCGCCGCCGATGAAACGACAGGACAAGGAACACTGAGATGACCAGGATCGCATTCGTCGCGGCCGCCATGCTCGTCGCTGCCATGGGCAGCGCCTCTGCCGGCAGCGACCATTACGGCTCCGACGGAGCCAACCAGCAGACCGCTGGCGCCGATCATATGATGATCAGTTCGATCCGCGTGCGGGACGTGGCGCATCACCAGGCTTCGGTGGCGACCGGCTCCGGCGAGACGGTCGCCGACATGATCGCCCAGCACAATGGCGACGGCCTGTGGGGCAAGTGACTGCACTCGACCCTTCCTCGAAAACTCCCATCCAAACGCAACGACAGGAACTTTTGAAATGACCAGGATCGCACTCACCACCGCCGCCTTGCTTCTCGCCATGGGCTCTGCCTTCGCGGGCAGCGACCACTACGGCGCCGACAGCGCCAACCAGCCGACTGCCGGCGTCGACCGCGGGCTCACCGCCTCGATCCGCAAGCACGAGGCAGCCAAGCCGGCCAATGTCGACACCTCGATGACGACCGGGCAGCCGCCATCTCAGGCCTGGCCTGACCCGGGCCAGGGCATCTGGGGCAATTGAAGCGGCCAATCTCCCCCCTTGAGGGGGAGATGTCGCCAAAGGCGACAGAGGGGGTCGCCGCGCGTGGAGCGCCGGCGCTTTCCGTGGCGAGAAACAAAGCTGGCGCTCTACGCGAGACGACCCCCTCTGGCCTGCCGGCCATCTCCCCCGCAAGGGGGGAGATCGGATGCGCGCCCGCTTTCGCCAACCGCCGACGTTGCAGGAACAGCGCCATCGACGAAGCTGCTAATCTCCCCCCTTGAGGGGGAGATGTCGCCAAAGGCGACAGAGGGGGGTGCTGTCCCGCCGACCTGCCTGACGATACGTCCGGCCGCCTATAAACGCGCGCCTACCCCAAATCCTTAGGCCTGATGAAATCCGCCAGCCGGGCGCCACCAAATTCGAGGTTCGCCCAATCCTCGTCCACCGTGAGCCGAGCCAGCGCTGCCGTGGGGAACTTCGCTTCGATCTTTGTGAACACATCGGAGTCCGATCCTGCGCCGGCGAGCCGCAGCACGAAGTTCTGCAGGCCGGGGTTGTGGCCGATCACGATCAGGCTGGTCGCCTTGGCCTGGCGCACGCGCGCCAGGATGGCGGCCGGGGCCGCCTCGTAGAGCTCTTCCGCGAATTCCGCCGGCACATGCTCCGGCAATTCGCCGGCGACCAGCCGCCAGGTGTCGCGGGTGCGCAGCGCCGGCGAGACCAGCGCCAGATCCGGCAGCCAGCCGCGACGGACAAGTTCTTTCCCCATCAGCGGCGCCGTCTTCAGCCCGCGCGGGGCAAGAGGGCGGTCGAAGTCGGCGAGCTTGGGATCGTCCCGGCTCGACTTGGCGTGGCGCAGCACGAGGAGCTGTCTCATCGGCATTGCTCAGGACCAGGGAATCTTAGCGTTGAAATCCTTGCCATACCTACCACCGTATCTCGTCCCCGTCGCGGCATCAAAAGCGGCTGTCAGCACGCCAAAGACGACGAGGCCGACACGCTGCTCGCTACGGTCCCATTTGACGGCAATGTCAGCCTCGGCGATCGACCAGGCTCCTGATCGAATGTGGATTGCGCCGACAACCGGCCCAGCGGTTTCGCATAGGTAGAAATATGCGGTGGCGTTTTGCGGTCCGTCGACGTCTTCGTACTCGGATACGCCAGCAAGATCGCCGTTTGTTCGGACCGCGCTGTCGAAGATAGCCACGGCTTCCAAGGTCTCTAAGGCGTGATCCGCGCCAGTTGCTCGAGGTCCGTTTCCTCGCGCAGCGGGTCCGGCGCCATCACCACCGAGGTGGCGTTGTCGGCGTCGTCGGCGAAATGGGCAAGCACGGTGTGGCCCTTTTCCATGCGCGCCTTGCCCTCGGCGACCAGCCCCAGCGCCAGCGGATAGAGCCGATGCTCGACCTTCAGCACCCGCGCCGCGAGCGTGTCCTCGTTGTCGCCGACCATCACCGGCACCGCGGCCTGGGCGATGATCGGGCCGTCGTCCATTTCGGGCGTGACGAAATGCACCGAGCAGCCATGGATGCGCACGCCGGCGCGCAATGCCCGCGCATGCGTGTCCAGCCCCTTGAACGCAGGCAAAAGGGCAGGGTGGATGTTGACCATGCGCCCCACCCATTTTTCCACGAGGCCACGGCCGAGAATGCGCATATAGCCGGCCAAAGCCACGATCTCGGCGCCGAAGCCGGTGAGCGCGGCATCGAGCGCGGCGTCATAGGCGTCCTTGCTTGGATGGTCGGCGCGCTGGATGACCTTGGTGGCGATACCGCGCGACTGGGCGATGCCGAGGCCGGCCGCGTTCGCGCGGTCGGAGATGACGCCGACGATCTCGGCCGGATAGGCAGGGTCGCTGGCGGCAGCGATCAGCGCCGTCATGTTGGAGCCGCGCCCCGAGATCAGGACGACCGTGCGCTTCCTGCTCATAGGCCGATCGAGCCCCGATAGATGACGCCGGCGTCGCGGCGCGGCACGATGCGGCCGATCGGCGTCACCGTCTCGCCCGTCTCCTGCAGCACTGCCGCGACCTGCGCCGCCTGGCCGGAGGCGACGGCGAGGATCATCCCGATACCGCAGTTGAAGGTGCGCATCATCTCTTCCGGCGCGACGCCGCCGGTCCTGGCGAGCCACGAGAACACCGGAGGCACCTCGATCGCCTCGAGGTCGAGCTCGGCGGAAAAATCCTTGGGCAGCACGCGCGGAATGTTTTCCGGAAAGCCGCCACCGGTGATGTGGGCGAGCGCCTTGATGCCATGCGTGTTGCGGATCGCCTTCAGGATCGATTTGACATAGATGCGCGTCGGTTCGAGCAGCGCTTCGGCGAGGCTCAACTCGTCGTTGAACGGCGCCGGATCGCTCCAGGCAAGACCGCTCGCGGCAACGATGCGGCGCACCAGCGAGAAGCCGTTGGAGTGCAGGCCGGAGGAGGCAAGGCCGAGCAGCACGTCGCCCTCGACGATGTCGTCGGTCGGAAGCAACTGGCCGCGCTCGGCCGCGCCCACGGCAAAGCCGGCGAGGTCGTAATCCTTGTCGTGATACATGCCGGGCATCTCGGCGGTCTCGCCGCCGATCAGCGCGCAGCCGGCCAGCCGGCAGCCCTGCGCGATGCCGCCGACAATGGCCGCGCCCTGGTCGGGGTCGAGCTTGCCGGTGGCGAAATAGTCGAGGAAGAACAGCGGCTCGGCGCCCTGCACGACGATGTCGTTGACGCACATGGCGACGAGGTCGATGCCGATCGTGTCGTGCTTGCCGGAATCGATGGCGATCTTGAGCTTGGTGCCGACGCCGTCATTGGCGGCGACCAGAACCGGATCGCTGAAACCGGCGGCCTTGAGGTCGAAAAGCCCGCCGAAGCCGCCGATCTCGCCGTCGGCGCCCGGCCGGCGCGTCGCGCGCACCAGCGGCTTGATCTTCTCGACCATCAAATTGCCGGCATCGATATCGACGCCCGCCTCGGCATAGGTGAGCCCGTTGTTGCGCTTGCCCGTGTCGCGCTTGGTCATGTCTGGCTCGTCGCTGTTTCCACTGCGGGCTCATCGCATGAATGGTTTCGAGGAGCAAGGATGACGCGCGGGTAGGCAAATTTTGCCCCCGAAAAAAGCGGAAATGTTGGCGGGACAGCACCCCCCTCTGGCCCGCCGGCCATCTCTCCCTCAAGGGGGGAGATTGGATGTCACTTCCGCCTTCGCCAATCGCCGACGTTGCAGGAATGGGTGCGGCGCCGAAATTGCTGATCTCCCCCCTTGAGGGGGAGATGCCCGGTAGGGCAGAGGGGGGTGCCTCGCGCAGACCTTTGTCGCTCCTCCCTTGCGCCCGCCCGCCGTCTCCATCATCTATTTCCAAAACACGCCACGACGGGACATCACGTGACCATACCCAACATGATCACGATCATGCGCCTCCTGCTGGTGCCCGCCGTGGTGCTGGCGATGCTCAGTGCGCGCTGGGACTGGGCTTTCGTCGGCTTCCTCGTCGCCGGCGTTTCCGATGGCGTCGACGGCTTAATCGCCCGCCGTTACAGGCAGTTCTCGCGCCTCGGCGCCTATCTCGATCCGATGGCCGACAAGCTTCTGCTGGTCTCGGTCTTCGTGGTCATGGGTTATGCCGGGGAACTGCCGCTGTGGCTGGTGGTGACCATGGTTTCTCGTGACGCGCTGATCGTCTGCGCGGTGCTTCTGTCCAGCGTGATGGCGCATCCCGTCGAGATGAAGCCGCTCTTCGTGTCCAAGGTGAACACCGCCGTGCAGATCGCGCTGGCGGCGCTGGTGCTGGGGGAGCTTGCCTTTTCCATTCATCTCGATCCGCTCCGGCCCGCGCTCATATTGCTGTCCGGGGTCTTGACCGTGGCTTCGGCCGCAGCCTATCTCGTGGCTTGGCTGAGGCATATGAGCGGTTATGGCGAAGGCTCCACGACGGGCGACTGACAGCGAAGCCGCGGACGTTGCGGCAGGAACAGCACTTCGCCGCCAGATTTTCTTCTGGCTCGGCACGGCCGTCTTTCTGGCGCTCTTCCTCTATGTGTTCAGCGGCATCCTGCTCCCCTTTGTCGCCGGCATGGCGCTTGCCTATTTCCTCGATCCGGTCGCCGATCGGCTGCAGCGGCTGGGTCTCTCCCGGTTGATGGCGACGGTGGTGATCCTCATCGCCTTCATCGTCGTCGTCGTGCTCGCCTTCGTCATCCTGGTGCCGGTGCTGGCGACGCAGATGGCCGATTTCGCCCGCAAGCTGCCGGAATATTTGACCCGCCTGCAGTCGCTGATCACCAGTTTCGATCCGAGATGGCTGGAGCAGCGCTTCGGCGTCAACGCCGGCAGCCTGCGCGACGGGCTGAACTCGCTGCTCACCTCCGGCTTCAGCCTTCTCACCACCGTCTTCACCTCGATCTGGAGCTCGGGCGTGGCGCTGGTCTCCGTGGTCAGCCTCTTCGTCGTGACCCCGGTCGTCGCCTTCTACATGCTGCTCGACTGGGACCGCATGGTCGCCGTGGTCGACGGCTGGGTGCCGCGCGATTATGTCGAGACGGTCAGAGCGCTCGCCCGCGACATCAACACCGCCACCGCCGGTTTCGTGCGCGGGCAGGGCACGCTCTGCCTGGTGCTCGGCGCCATGTATGCCACCGGCCTGACGTTCACCGGGCTGAACTTCGCCATCCTCATAGGCTTCTTCTCGGGGCTGATTTCCTTCATCCCCTATGTCGGCTCGTTGACCGGCCTGGTCCTTGCCGTGGGCGTCGCCTTCGTCCAGTTCTGGCCGAACTGGGAAATGGTGCTGTTGGTGGCCTGCGTGTTCTTCGTCGGTCAGTTCATCGAAGGCAACATCCTGCAGCCCAGGCTGGTCGGCAAAAGCGTCGGCCTGCATCCGGTGTGGCTGATGTTCGCACTGTTCGCCTTCGGCGCGCTGTTCGGCTTCGTCGGCCTGCTGATCGCGGTGCCGGCTTCAGCGGCGATCGCGGTGCTGGTGCGCTTCGCGATTTCCCGCTATCTCGAATCGCCCCTCTACAAGGGCCATGCCGCCGAGCCCGTGCCGCCGCTCCCCGCGGATCGCGGCGGCGGCCACCGTTCCCCGCGTGGCTGAGATGGCTGGTGAGCGCACCGATCCGCCGCGCCAGCTGCCGCTCGACCTCGGCCACGGCACCGGCTATTCGCGCGACGAGCTCGTCGTCTCCGGCACGAACGCCGAGGCTGCGGCGCTCGTCGACCGATGGCCGGACTGGCCCTCGCCGGTGGTTGTGCTGGCCGGCCCTCCGGGTTCCGGCAAGACGCATCTTGCCCATATCTGGCAAACGCAGGCGCACGCCGTTGCCATCGATCCCGGCAGGATCGGCGAGCACATCGGCGGGCTTGGCGCCAGGCCCGCGCTCATCGACGACATCGACAAAGGCCCGATCGACGAACAGGGTCTGTTCCACCTGATCAACACGGCGCGCGGTGAGCAAAAGCGTGGAGCCGGCGC
>NZ_RZSL01000214.1:0-9248 GCF_003997355.1 Mesorhizobium sp. M1E.F.Ca.ET.041.01.1.1
TGCCCCGGCATCAGTAAGCGCTAAGCCGGGGCAAGTCCGCAAGCCGCCTCGACCACCGACGCTCTGACCTTCTGATGCCGGAGCTCGTGCCACCGTCCCGGTGCCTTAATATGCCACCATCCGAATTGGCCGTTGAAGCATGCCCGCGGCGACTTGCCGATAGCCGGGTTGAATGTGTCAGGCACCGCGCTTGCTCCGTCGCAAATCAGATGAGCACGACCTTGCCTTCGCCCGCACTCGTCCGGGCGCGAGGCAACGCCATAGCGAATTCTTCGAGGCGATATCGGGCGACGACGGGCAGCTTTTCGGGATATCGCGAAAGGATGGACCAGCAGTCCCTCGCTGCAGTGGCCAAGGTTTCGGCGCTTGCCTTGTTCTGCCAGACACTTACGGCGAAGCCCCGCCAGCGCAGCGCTCTGTAAAGCAAGGTCGATGCCTTGATCTCGATCGGGCGATCGTCGAGAACGCCGTAGGAAAACAGGCTTGCCCCTTGCGCGGCGCGCGCGATGAGGGCCAACGTGTCGGGCCCCCCTACGGGATCGAGGATCAAGTCGTACGGCTTGGCGTCCGCGAGCGCATCGGCGACGCTATCGCCGATGCTTATCGTCCGGTTTTCCCAATCGCGCAGCTTATAGCCCCCGTCATGGCGATAGAGCCTTTCGACGACGGCTCCTCGCTCGCGGGCCAATTGACCGGCCACGGCGGCGACGACGGACCGCGCCGCGGTAAGAAGCACCCGCTCCCCGGCGTTGACGGAGGCCAGGTCCAAGAGGCCCCACGCGGTTAGCGGATTGAGCGGAAACTGGCAGACGATATCGTCGGAGAGCCGTTGCGCGAACTCGGCCGGAACCGGATAGATACGCTCGACCGGCACGGGTGCGTATTCGGCCCAGGCGCCCGGGCTTCGGAATGCGACGCGCCGCCCTACCTCCAGCTCACGCACGTCAGCGCCGATCGCCTCGACAATGCCGGCCCCATCGAATCCGGCGACCTGCGGATAAGACGGCTTCGTCGAATATTTGTCGGCGACGAAGAGCCAGTCGGCCGGCTGGACAACGCGAGCCGTGACGCGCACGAGGGCCTGCCGGGGGCCGCATGCGGGAACAGGCATGTCCCTATTCTTGAGAACCTCCTCAGCAACTCCGGGCCTATCAAACACGACAGCTTTCATCAGGCTTCCCGTCCACGATCAATCAAGGCTGGAAGGTCGCGCTTCGAATTGATACAGTCAAAGACCGATTTGGATCTAATTGATACCTCATGGGTATGAAATGGAGCTTCGGCACCTGCGCTATTTCCTGGCGGTCGCCGATTGCGGGCACGTCACACGCGCGGCGCAACGGCTGCACATCTCGCAACCGCCTCTGAGTCGTGCGATACGCGAGTTGGAGGCCGAGCTCGGCGTCGAACTGTTCGCCCGCCAACGCCAACGGATTGCCCTAACTCCGATCGGCGCGGCAGTGGCCGAAGACGCGAGGGCCGTCGTCGCCCAGGCGGATGGCCTGGTCCGCCATGCGCGCGCGCTGTCGAGCGGTGAGAGCGGGCGTATCCGCGTTGGCTACGTCGATGGCGCCATGCAAGGCGGGGTTCTCAGCGCTCATCTGCGGAACCTCCGGCTTCATGCTCCGTCACTTGTCGTCGATCTTGTCGCCGCCAGCACGGAAACCCAGCTCAGCGCACTCGCAAACAATCAGCTCGATATCGCAATCCTCTACACGCCGCGCAAATGGCCCGACGGCATTGCCAGCAGCAAGCTGCTGTCCGACAGCATGAGGCTTGTCGTATCCACGGAGGACAACCTGGCCTCGAGGCGATCGATCACCCCGAGCGATCTTGAGGCAAGCCCGTGGGTGGCACTTCCAAGAGAAGGCGACGCGTATTGGCGCGACCGGTTCCTGCAGCAATGCTCAAATGCCGGGTTTCATCCCGACATCCGTTATGAAGTTGCGCAGCTCTCGGCGCTGCTCGGTCTCGTGGAGGCCGGCGCCGGGCGCGCCTTCGCGCAAGCCAGCATCGCGCGCGCCGAAACTCCGGGCCTGGTCCTCAGGTCGCTGCCGTGGTGGAAGCACACGATCGATTATTGGTTGGCATGGCGGCAGCGCAACCCCGCGCCTTCCGTCCGCCAGTTCCTCAAGGCCAACCGGGTTGCGGAAAGCCGGAAGTCTCGACCGGGTTAGCTGAACAGCGGCAGTTGCCTCGGCTCAAACGGATATGTTGGCCGGATCGCGCAGCGATTTCACATATGAGGCACTTGGCCGTTGAAGCCCGCCGCCGCTTCCGCTAAGAAGCCGTGGCTGGCCGGCTCACCGGCCGGTTCGTTTTCCGGCTTCCCGGAAGCACCCGTAGCTCAGCTGGATAGAGCGCTGCCCTCCGAAGGCAGAGGTCACAGGTTCGAATCCTGTCGGGTGCGCCAATTTCTCTTTGCGCATCAAGAAGTTAGCCCTACGCTTTGCTTGCCTGAAGTTCTTTAGGGCTGAGCGGCGTAAGCGCTGAGAACCCGAGTTTGGGCAAAACCATGTCGCCAACGTCCCGCAGTTTTTCGGGTAAAGCAGTGCGAAACGTGAGTTTCCGGCGAACGAGCTTCAAAACGAAGGTTGAGCGTTGCCCATGTGGGCAACGCACAACGGGGAGAGTTTGGCCCCGCCGCAGGTCCAATCTTCCGGATCTCGGAGATGACCGAAATGGGACCGAAAGCGGTCGGTCTGCTTCGCAGATTCTCGGGTCAGAAACACGCGTTGCGCTGGCACCAACGGTCGTCACCATGGCGGCTGCGGTGTTGAGCGTGCTGCGCCACCGGGAGTTTTCCCACTTACTCCGCTTGTCTTGTTCGCCGTTTTGATCGCTGCAGAGGTGGGTTCATAGGTCGGCCGAATTGTTCAGTCCGCGACATAGGCTGCCAATTCATCAGCCGTCCCCTGCGGGAAGGCTTCCTTCAAGTAGTCGAGGAACGCTGACACGCGGGGGCTGAGCAAACGCCTCGAGGGATAAAGGGCCCAAAGCGCCGTCTCGGGCCCTGACACATCCCCCCAATGCACTAGCGTGCCGGCAGCCAAATCGCCGCTTGCAAGCGACAACGGGAGGCGCGCGGCGCCGAGCCCCATGCGCACCGCATCCCGGACCATGACGAACGACGCCAGGCTGAGCACTGGCTTGGCGTTAATCGTCGACTTGCCAGACGAGGTCGTGACTTGCCAGGCTTCGGACTCATTCAACGAGCCTCGACTGATCGCGGGAACGAGACTTCCCGAGGCTGGGGGCGTCAGGTGCGGACTGGCCACCACCACCAGCCGATCGCGCAGGAACACTCGCCCAACAAGGGTGGCATCCGGCTCCGGGTTGACCCGGATGACGAGGTCGTAGGCTTCTTCGATCATGTCCACGGCCCTGTCTTCCGTGGTGATCTCCAACCGAACCTCCGGATATCTAAGGACGAAGCCGGCCGCGAGCTTTCCGATCGCGGTCTGAGAAAAGAGCAGTGGCGCGCTGATGCGTAGCCGGCCACGCGGGCTACGGCCGCCCGAAGCGACCGCTTTCGCCGTCTCATCAAGTTCTGTGAGCAGAAAGCCCGTTCGTTCAAACAGGGCTCGTCCCTCCTCCGTGAGCTTGAGCGTCCGCGCACCACGTTCGAACAGGCGCAGATCAAGACTTGCCTCGAGATCGGCCACGCGTCTGGAAAGAGTCGCCTTTGGCCGGCCGGCGGCACGCGAGGCTTTTCCGAATCCGCCGTGGCGGGCTACCAGGTTGAAGTCGGCAAGAGCGAGAAGATCCACGATTTTGTTCTTTGCTGTTCCATCAATGAGACGACCTGTCCAAACATACCATCTATCGGGATGAATGTGGATCACTCATTTTGAGCGTGCCTTTTAACTCAAACAGAAAGTGACCCCCCAATGACCATCCTCGTTACAGGTGCCACCGGCCGCGTCGGCCGCCATGTCGTCGACCAACTCCTTCAGCGCGGCGCGACGGTGCGTGTGCTGACCCGCGACCCCGCGAAAGCCAGCTTCCCGACCGGTGTCGACGTCGCCAAGGGCGATCTCCTCGACATCGATGCACTGCGCAGCGCCTTCAAAGACGTAAGCACGCTCTTCCTACTCAATGCCGTCACGGGTGACGAATTTGCCCAGGCGATCATCACGCTCAACGTTGCTCGCGAAGCGCGCGTCGACCGTGTCGTCTATCTCTCGGTGTTCGAAGCCGATCAGGCGGTGAACGTCCCGCATTTCGCCGTGAAGTTCGGCGCCGAGCGCATGCTGGTGGAGATGGACTTCAGCGCCACCATCTTGCGTCCGACCTACTTCATCGACAACGAGTCGATGGTAAAGGACGTTATCGTGGAGCACGGCGTCTATCCGATGCCGATCGGCAGCAAGGGCGTAGCCATGGTCGACGCCCGTGACATCGCCGAAGTAGCCGCGATCGAGCTGATCCGCCGCGACTCCGCACCCGGCAAGCTGCCGATCGAGACCATCAACGTGGTTGGCCCCGACACGCTGACCGGCCCCGACGTGGCTAAGATCTGGTCGGACCTTCTGGGTCGCCCGGTGGTCTATGGAGGCGACGATCCCGGCGCGTTCGAGCAGAACATGGCGAGCTTCATGCCGAAATGGACGGCCTACGAGATGCGCCTGATGGCCGAGCGCTATGTCAGCGACGGCATGATCCCGGAGGCCGATGACGTTGTACGGCTGACCAGTATTTTGGGCCGCCCCCTGCACACCTATCGCGACTTTGCGGCCGGGATCGCGAGCGCGGCCTAAAGGCCGCGCCACGCGATCGCGAGCCGCAGCGTCGAGCAGCCAGTCGACGAAAAGCGCGGCGTCGAATGGTGCCCTTGCTACTGCCCGAAAGCAGACACCACGCGGTACCAAGCTGACGGTCGTGCTCGCGCCTTCCCGGACTTTCGCGGCACTTCCCGAAGGCGGTCGCTCACGTTTTTCGACCGGAGGCGGCTCGGGACAAGAATTGCCGATGCTCGGAAGCGCGACGGAGACGAGGCACCGGCGGCAGTCATGCCGCCGGTGCCTGTGGCTTACTCTGCGGTCGCCGCTTTCTCGATGAGGTCAGCCACCTTGTCGGGACGAGAAACCATCACGACGTGGGAGGCGCCCTCGATGACGACCGTTCCCTTCGAGTGCGCCCGCTCGGCCATCCAGCCCAAGGCTTTTGGCGGGATGTTCTTGTCTGCATCGCCATAGACGAACCACGACGGCAAAGCCTTCCAGGCCGGCTCTCCCGCCTTTTCGGTCAGCGCCGCTTCCGTTATTGGACGCTGGCCTGCGGCCATCAGCGCGGCTTGTTCGGCAGGAACGTCCTGGGCGAACTGGCCGTGGAACTTGGCCTGGTCGATATAGAGGTCGACATTGCCGTCCGCGAGCTTGACCGGGGCCGCAAGCGCTTGGCCGAGCGTGCCGCCGGGGAACTTGCCGGCCAGATCGGCCGCCGATTCACCGGCGTCGGGAGCGAAGGCGGCCACATAAACCAGCGACTTCACATTCTCGGCGCCATTGGCCGCAGTCGAGATCACCGCGCCGCCATAGGAGTGGCCGACAAGAACGACCGGCCCTCCGATGTTCTCAACCACGCGCGACACATAGTCGGCATCCGACTTCACGCTGCGCAGCGGATTGGCGATGGCGACGACGGGATAGCCGTCCTTGAGCAGAAGATCGGCAACGCCGTTCCAGCTCGATGAATCGGCGAAGGCGCCGTGAACCAGAACGATTGTCGGCTTGTTGTCTTCGGCAGCGATAAGCGGGCCGGTTGCGGTGGAGGCTGCCGCCAGGGCAGCCAAAGCGATGATCGAATTACGCATGGTTTATCTCCTTGGATTGATAGTGGTGGTCGTCTCCCCCAACCGCCTGAAGGCAAGCGGCTGAGGGAGCTGTGTTTTCACGGATGAGGATCAGGCCTTGACGAATTCGAGCACGTCGGCGTTGAAGCGGTCCGCCTCGAGCTGAGCGAGCCCGTGCGAGCTGCCCTCATAGACTTTGTAGGTGGAGCCCTTGACGAGCTTCGCTGCCTTGTCGGCCGCTGCCGCAATTGGGACAATCTGGTCGTCGCCGCCGTGGATGATCAGCGTCGGCCTGTCGATCTTCTTCAGATCCTCGGTGTAGTCGACCTCCGAGAACTCGCGAACGCAATCGTACTGGCCCTTGATGCCGCCGGCGAGACCCTGGAGGCGGAAGCTCTCGCGGAAGCCCTCGTTCACCTTGGCGCCTTCACGGTTGAAGCCATAGAAGGGTATCGTCAGGTCGTAGTAGAACTGCGATCGATTGGTCGCGACACCGGCACGGATGGAATCGAACACCTCAAGCGGGGTGCCTTCGGGGTTTTGCGGGGTCTTCAGCATCAGCGGGGGAACGGCGCCGACAAGCACGACCTTGGCAACGCGGCCGGTTCCGTGGCGGCCGATATAGTGTGCGACTTCGCCGCCGCCGGTGGAATGACCGACGAGCACGGCGTTCCTCAGGTCGAGCGCTTCGATGACCTCGGCAAGGTCGTCGGCATACTGATCCATGTTGTTGCCGTCCCAGGGTTGATCGGAACGGCCGTGGCCGCGCCGGTCATGGGCGATGACACGGAAGCCCTTCCCTCCGAAGTAAAGCATCTGGGCATCCCAGGCGTCCGAAGAGAGCGGCCAGCCATGCGCGAACACAATGGGCTGTCCCTGGCGCGGACCCCAGTCCTTGTAGAAGATCTTCGTTCCGTCCTTGGTGGTGATGGTGCTCATGATCAAATCTCCTTGTGAGTTGAGCGTTGCAGTTGCGGCGAAAAGTTGCGTTGGGGCGGCCATGAAGGCCGCGAGGCCCGTCCCGAGAAAGAGCGTGTCCCGGCGGGTGATTTCGAATGTGTTCCGGCCCATGGGCTTCATTTCCTTTTCACTCGTTGACGATTAAATCGTGCACGATCTATCTAGTTTATACCGTTCCCGCTGTCAAGCGCTTGCGATTAAAGCGTACACGATTTATTTTAGGACGATGAGACAAATGCCCTTGGAAAGGACCAACCCAATGTCGGACCTCCTGAAGCTGGAGAACTTCCTATGCTTTTCGATCTACTCAGCCGGCCACGCCTTCAATCAGTTCTACCGGCCGCTCCTCGACGAAATCGGCCTCACCTATCCGCAGTATCTGGCGATGGTGAGCCTATGGTCGCAGGACGACCAGACCGTGAAGGAAATCGGTCAGGCGCTGTCGCTGGAATCGAACACACTGACACCGCTTCTAAAGCGGCTCGAGGCATTACAGCTGATCTCGAGGACGCGTGACCCGAAAGACGAGCGGCAGGTGCGAATTCGCCTGACGCAGCAGGGGAAGTCGCTGAAGCAACAGGCGAAGCGCGTTCCTGCATGCGTCGCGGGCGCATTGGGCTTTTCCGCGGATGAGTTGAAGGAACTGCAAGACAAGATGCTGCTCGTGCAGCAGCGGCTCCAGCGCGGCGCCGACGAAAGGTCAGAGTCGTCCTAAGAGATGTCTGCGTAAGGTAGCATTTCGCCCTCTGCCACAAACGACCCCTTCTAAAGGTGATATGAAGATGAGCGTCTGCTAACTTGCAGCAGGTTGGCTGACTTCGGTACCAACCGCATGAAGCGCTGCCGATACGCTCCTGCGAGCAAGACCACGGGCGACAGGCATGCTGACAAAGCGGATACACGTTTGAATTGGCCCTGGCGAACGTAAGCAAATTGTGCCTTGAGTTCACCGAATTCCAGCCGAACTTTCTCGACGAAGCTGGGCCTGCAGCAAGCCGGAGTCAGCTCGCCTTCAGAGCGGCGACAAGAGCTTTCACCTGCCGGCCGATTTGCTCTCTGGTGACCCGCCGTTTCAAGATGATCATCCGCCAATAGAGAACCGAAGGTACCAGGTCCAAGGCAAGTTCGCGATCAATGTTGTGTCGCAACTCACCGCGGCTGACAGCGCGCTCGATCATGGCAACACCGGCGCCACGTCGCGCGCCGGCGAATTTCGCCAGCAAGGGCGCGAGCTCGTTGGACCGCGCGCCCTCCGCATAGAGGTCGGGCAGAATTCTTCTGACAAGCCGATGTCTGAGCGCCCGCCGCATCATGAGAAGATAGGCCTCAAGCTCTTCCGTCAGTCCGCCTCGGTCGGAAACATCGGTCAAGGCCAAGCCAAGCTTTTCGACGGCCTCTGAGGCAATAGCCAGTTTCGAGGGCCAGCGACGATAAATGGCGGCTTTGCCCGCACCCGCCCGCGCCGCAACGCGTTCCAGACTCAGTCCAGTGTACCCATGCTCGGCCCATTCCTCAAAGAAGGCCCGGTAGAGCGCATCCGTCAGATCGGATCGCATGACAGCGGCCCCGGTCGGCTTCCGTCGGAAATTTTCGTCGATACTCTTGCGTTCCATCCAGCTATCCCCCTATATGAACGGAACGATATCGTTCCATCCAGAAGGAGTAAAGACGCGTGACCACAAACCACGATCTCTTCCCCAGTCTTTCCGCCCTGCTTCGGCAGGCCCTGGGAGACGTGCTGGCCCCTGACGCCAGAACCTTCCTCGATATGTGCACGGACGACATTCTCTTCGAATTCCCGTTCACGCCGCCAGGCGGGACCAGCAGGCTCGACGGCAAGGCGGCGCTCGAAGCCTATCTTCCGACGGTCGCGACGTTGATCACGATCGAGTCCATGGCCCTCGGCCGGGTTCTTGTTTCAGCCCAGAGCGACGCGGCCGCGATCGAGTTCAGCTGCAAGGGATACGCCAATCAAACAGGCGCTCGTTACGACCAGGACTATGTGTCAATGCTCGACCTGAAAGATGGTCGGATCGCTCGCTATCGCGACTCCTGGAATCCGCTTGTGGTGCTTGCGGCCTCAGCTGGTTCGCACGCGGCAAATGAAACTCGGACCAAGGGTGCGAAACATGACGGCTGAGGTCCTCGTTATCGGCGGCACGGGAAAGACCGGACGCCTCGTTGCAAATAAGCTCGTCGGACGCGGCACCACTCCCAAGATCGGCACTCGCAAGCCCGCAACAGAAAGCGACGTCGCCTTCGACTGGCAGCAGCCGGAACTTGCCCGGCGCGCGTTCGAAGGCATCCACGCCGTTTACATCGTCGCGCCGACGGACAGTAGCGACCACGGAGCGATCGTGCCGCCTGTTCTCGACATCGCGCTCTCCAGTGGCGTTCAGCGTTTCGTGCTCTTGAGCGCATCGTCACTGCAAGCCGGCGGGCCGATGATGGGGCAGGTTCATGCCTATCTGCAGCGAAAGGCTCCGGAATGGAC
>NZ_RZSL01000215.1:0-9209 GCF_003997355.1 Mesorhizobium sp. M1E.F.Ca.ET.041.01.1.1
AACTGGATGGAGGCCAACCGCTACATCAACATGGACGACCTGCGCGAGCACAAGAAGCTCGCTCTACGCCAAGCCGCATGACCAGCAACAGGGCCGCCCCTTTTTGCAGAACTTGACGCACACAACCCGTGTTTGCCGGTGCCATAGGCAAACTCGACAGCGCGCGGGTAGGGTCTGACCTATCCGATAGGCGCATCTGGGCTTCTGAAAGTGTGGGCTCGACCCAATGCCAGAAGGCTCATGGAATCTATCTGGACAGGTGTTGTGAGCGGATGGGCAATCTCGATGATGGTTCGGCAGGGCACTTTGTCTGCGAAGTCTTTCGGGAGGATCCTCTTTATGGCCGGCTTTACCCACCTTTTCATCCCAGGACCGACCAACATTCCCGAAGAGGTCCGGCAGGCCATGAACCTGCCGATGCAAGACATGCGCGCCGCCTCCTTCCCCAATCTGACGCTGCCGCTGTTCGAGGACATCAAGAAGGTCTTCAAGAACGAAACCGGCCGCATCTTCATCTATCCCTCGTCGGGCACCGGCGCCTGGGAAGCGGCGATGACCAACGTGCTCAGCCCCGGCGACCGGGTGCTGATGTCGCGCTTCGGCCAGTTCTCGCATCTGTGGGTCGACATGGCCGAGCGTCTTGGCTTCGAGGTCGACGTCATCGACTGCGAATGGGGCACAGGCGTGCCGCTCGACCTCTATGCGGAAAAGCTTCGGACCGACAAGGCGCATCGCATCAAAGCGGTGTTCTGCACCCAGAACGAAACCGCGACCGGCGTCACCAGCGACGTCGCCGGCTGCCGCGCCGCGCTCGATGCAACGAACCATCCCGCCCTTCTCTTCGTCGACGGGGTGTCGTCGATCGGCTCGATCGACTTCCGCCAGGAGGAATGGGGCGTCGACTGCGCCGTGAGCGGCTCGCAGAAGGGCTTCATGCTGCCGGCCGGACTCGGCTTCCTGTCGGTCAGCAAGAAGGCGCTCGCCGCGGCGCGGGTGGCAACCCACCGGCGCTGCTACTTCTCCTTCGAGGACATGATCCGCGCCAACGATACCGGCTACTTCCCCTACACGCCCGCCACGCAATTGCTGCGCGGCCTGCGCGCCTCGCTCGATCTCATCGCCGAGGAAGGCCTGGAGAACATCTTCGCCCGCCACCATCGCCTGGCGGAAGGCGTGCGCAAGGCGGTCGACGCCTGGGGGCTGAAGCTGTGCGCCAAGGCACCGCAATGGCATTCCGATACGGTGAGCGCCGTCCTGGTGCCGGAAGGCATCGACAGCGCCGAAGTCGTCAAGCGCGCCTACCGCGCCTACCAGACCTCGCTCGGCGGCGGCCTCAACAAGGTGGCCGGCAAGGTCTTCCGCATCGGCCATCTCGGCTGGCTGAACGAGGTGATGGTGCTTGCATCGCTCTCCGCCGCCGAACTGGCGCTGCTCGACTGCGGTGTCCGCCTGGCGCCGGGTTCGGGCGTGGCGGCCGCGATCGAACATTTCAGGCGCACCGCCGCGATGCCGGTCGCCGAGGCGGCGTGAGGAGCGGACGATGAGCCACACCATCAACCACCTCAAGAAACTGAGGCTGCAACGCAGCGAGCTCGCGGTTCCGGGCTCGAGCCCGGAAATGATCGACAAGGCGGCGAACAGCGCCGCCGACTTCGTCTTCCTCGACATCGAGGACGCGGTCGCGCCGCCCGACAAGGAGCGCGCCCGCAAGAACATCATCCAGGCGCTCAACGACATCGACTGGCGCGCCAAGGGCAAGACAGTCTCGGTGCGCATCAACGGCCTCGACACCCATTATATGTACCGCGACGTGGTCGACGTGATGGAACAGGCCGGCGACCGGCTGGACACGATCCTGGTGCCGAAGGTCGGCGTTCCCGCCGACCTCTATATGGTCGAAGCGCTGGTCAACCAGATCGAGATGGCCAAGGGTTTTAAGACCCGAGTCGGCCTCGAAGCCCTGATCGAGACGGCGCTCGGCATGGCCAATGTCGAGGCGATTGCCGCCACGCCCGGTCGGCTGGAGGCAATGCATTTCGGCGTCGCCGACTATGCCGCCAGCAACAAGGCGCGCACCGTCAACATCGGCGGGCTGAACCCCGACTATCCCGGCGACCAGTGGCATTTCGCCCTGTCGCGGATGACGGTCGCATGCCGAGCCTACGGCCTGCGCGCCATCGACGGACCGTTCGGCGATTTCTCTGATCCGGAAGGCTACACGGCGGCTGCGAGACGCGCGGCTGCCCTCGGCATCGAAGGCAAATGGGCGATCCATCCCTCGCAGATCGCATTGGCCAACGACGTGTTCTCGCCGCCGGAAAAGGAGGTCACGCGTGCCAGGCGCATCCTCGAAGTGCTCAAAGAAGCCGAAGCGCTCGGCAAGGGTGCCGCGGCACTCGACGGCAAGATGATCGACGCCGCGTCGGAGCGCATGGCGCGCAACGTGCTGGTGGTGAGCGAGGCGATCGAGCGCGCCGGTCAAACGCATAGCGCGGCGCATTGAAAGGTACCGGGAGGATAGAATGGACATTCACGAATACCAGGCCAAGGAACTGCTCGCCCGCCACGGCGTGCATGTGCCGCGCGGCGGCCTCGCCTACAGCCCTGAGCAGGCGACCTACCGAGCGCGCGAGATCGGCGGCTCGAAATGGGTGCTGAAGGCGCAGGTTCATTCCGGCGCCCGCGGCAAGGCCGGCGGGATAAAACTCTGTTCCAATGACGAGGAGATCTCCAACGCGGCCGAAGCCATGCTCGGGCGCAAGCTGGTGACCCAGCAGACCGGCCCGCGCGGCAAGCTGATCTCGCGCCTCTATCTCGAAGAGGCGGTCGACATCGCCCAGGAGCTCTATCTCGGCTTCGTGCTCGACCGCAAGGAAGAGCGCGTCATGATCGTGGCATCGGCCGCCGGCGGTATGGAGATCGAGGACATCTCCGAAAAGAAGCCGAATTCGATCATCCGCGCCACGGTCGATCCCGGCGTCGGCATGCAGGGCTTCCAGGCGCGCGAGATCGCCTTCGGCCTCGGGCTTGAAAGCAATCTGATCGGCAAGGCCACCGAAACCATCCTCGGCTGCTACCAGGTGTTCCGCGACTACGACGCCTCGATGCTGGAGATCAATCCGCTGGTGGTGACCCGCGACGGCAACCTGGTCGCGCTCGATGCAAAAATGTCGTTCGACGAGAACGCGCTGTTTCGCCGACCGGAAATCTCGGAGCTGCGCGACAAGAGCCAGGAAGACCCGCGCGAGACCTTCGCCAGCGACCGCGGCCTCTCCTATGTCGGCCTCGACGGCAATATCGGCTGCATCATCAACGGCGCCGGTCTCGCCATGGCGACGATGGACATGATCAAGATCGCCGGCGGCGAGCCGGCCAACTTCCTCGACATCGGCGGCGGCGCCTCGCCCGAGCGGGTGGCGAAATCCTTCCGCGCCGTGCTCGGCGACAGACAAGTCGAGACCATCCTGGTCAACATCTTCGCCGGCATCAACCGCTGCGACTGGGTGGCCGAAGGCGTCATCAAGGCGATCCGCGAGGTCGGCGTCGAGGTGCCGCTGGTAGTGCGGCTCTCCGGCACCAAGGTCGAGGAGGGACGCAAGATCCTGGCCGAATCCGGCGAGGCGGTAATCGTCGCCGACACGCTCGCCGAAGCCGCCGAAAAGGCCGTCGCCGCCTGGCGCGAAGCCGCCAAGAAAAAAGCAGCCTGAGGGAGGTCGAGAAAATGGCAATCCTGCTCAACCGCAGCACGCGCGTCATCGTCCAGGGTTTTACCGGCAAGATCGGCAGCTTCCATGCCGAGGACATGAAGCGTTACGGCACCAAGCTGGTCGGCGGCGTCACCCCCGGCAAGGGCGGCCAGACGCATCTCGGCCTGCCCGTCTTCAACACCGTCAAGGGCGCGGTGCGCGAGACCCGCGCCGAGGCCAGCATCGTCTTCGTGCCGCCGCCCTTCGCCGCCGATTCGATCATGGAAGCGGCGGATGCCGGCATCAAGCTTTGCGTGTGCATCACCGACGGCATCCCCTCGCAAGACATGATGCAGGTCAAGCGCTACATGCGCCGCTACCGCTTCGAGGACCGCATGCGCCTCGTCGGGCCGAACTGCGCCGGCGTCATCACGCCCGGACAGGCGCTGATGGGCATCATGCCCGGCAGCATCTATCTCCCCGGCCGCGTCGGCATCGTCGGCCGCTCCGGCACGTTGGGCTATGAGGCCGCCTCGCAGATGAAGGCGCTCGGCATCGGCGTGTCGACCAGCGTCGGCATCGGCGGCGATCCGATCAACGGTTCGTCCTTCAAGGACATTCTGGAACTGTTCGAGCAGGACGACGAGACCGACGCCGTGGTGATGATCGGCGAGATCGGCGGACCGCAGGAGGTCGAGGCTGCCGAATGGGCCAAGCACAACATGACGAAGCCGCTGATCGCCTACATCGCCGGGCTTTCGGCGCCGAAGGGGCGCCGCATGGGCCATGCCGGCGCCATCATCTCGGCCTTCGGCGAGTCGGCGCAGGAGAAGGTCGAGATCCTGAAGGAAGCCGGCGTCGTCATCGTGCCGACGCCGGCCGCATTTGGCTCGACCATCGCGAACGTGCTTGGGCAACGGAAAAAGGTTGCCTGACCGGTTCTGAAGCGGCGTTAACGATCATCCTTCCGTTGATGAGGGGATTCAGATGAGACCACGCGTCATAGTCACGCGCCGCTGGCCCGCGGCTGTCGAGCAGGTACTTGCTGAGCGGTTCGACGCAACGCTCAATCGGTATGATACGCCGCTGACTTCCAATGAGCTCAGGGCTGCGTTCCGGGATTTTGAAGCGATTTTGCCGACTGTCAGTGACAATTTGTCGGCGTCTGTCTTCCCTGAAACCAAGGTTCGAACCAAGGTCATTGCCAATTTCGGCGTCGGCTTCAGTCATATCGATATCGACGCTGCACGCAGGCACGAGATCGCCGTGACCAACACTCCCGGCGTGCTGACCGATTGCACTGCCGACATCGCCATGTGCCTGATGCTTTCGGTCGCTCGTCGGGCGGGCGAGGGCGAACGTCAGTTGCGCGCCGGCGAATGGCCCGGTTGGTGTCCGACGCACATGATCGGCTCGAAGGTCTCCGGCAAAACGCTTGGGATCATTGGAATGGGCCGGATCGGCAAAGCGACCGCCCAACGCGCGCGGTTCGGCTTCGGCATGAACGTGGTCTTTTACAATCGCTCGAAAGTGGACGACGAAGAAATCGTTGCCATGGGAGCCAGACAACTGTCGAGCGTGGAGGAGGTGCTGGCACAGGCGGACTTCGTGTCGCTTCACTGTCCTGGCGGCACTGAGAACCGGCACCTTATCAATGCTTCCCGCCTGGCTGCGATGAAACGTGGCGCCTTTCTCATCAACACCGCCCGCGGTGACGTGGTCGACCAAAACGCCTTGATCGAAGCGCTAAGGCGCGGCGAGATCGCCGGTGCCGGGCTCGACGTTTTTGACGGCGAACCTCAAATTCCAGAGCCGCTGAAGCATATGGAAAACGTCGTGCTTTTGCCGCACCTCGGCAGTGCTACCAAGGAGACCCGGGTGGCCATGGGAATGCAGGCAGTGGAGAATCTGGTCGCGTTCTTCGACGGGCGCCCGGTGCCGGATCGGGTCGTGTGATGAGCCTCGACAGCTCGGCTTCCTCCTGGGTTGAGCTGCGGATGCAGGCGTTCCAGCTGTTTCGCCAAGGCATTGCCGCATCCGATCCCGAGGCGGCGGTCGCGTCCGCCTTGAAAGCAAGAGAGTCCGACATCGCCGCCGCTCGCGGCGTCATCCTGATTGCCTTGGGCAAAGCGGCGTGCCTGATGACAGGGACGGCGCTGCGTTTCGTCGGGGACAAACTGCGCAGGGCGTGCGTGGTCACCAGTCGCGAAAACGTGTTGGACATCGAGGGTATTGAGGTCATTGTCGGCGGTCATCCGTTGCCTGACGAGGGAAGCCTCGAAGCCGGCAGGGCGATTGAAGAGGCCGTGAGCTCGGCGTCGCCTGAGGACCTCATGCTGCTACTGATTAGTGGCGGGGGCTCAGCCCTCGTCTGCGCGCCTGCGCCGGGTATTTCACTTGCCGATAAGGTGGCACTCAACGAAGCCCTGGTTCGTTGTGGCGCCGACATTTCCGAAATCAATGCTGTAAGACAGATCTTCTCAAGACTGAAGGGCGGGCGTCTCGCGGAACTGACCTCAGGCGCCAAGACGCTGTCGCTGGTGCTCTCGGACGTGCCCGGCGACGATGTCGCCACAATCGCTAGCGGGCCTACGGCAAAGCCCGCGACCGGTGTTTCCGACGCCGTCATTGTTCTTCGACGTCACAACCTGCTTGAGGTGCTTCCCGCGATTATGCGCAGGCAACTGGACGATCTGGTTGCTGGCGAAGATCGCGCATGTGCGAGCTTTGATCATGTCGAAAATGTCGTGATCGGCAGCAACGCCATCAGCCTGCAGCGCATGATGGATAGCGCCAAAGAGCGCTATTTCACGGTCATCAAGGCCGCCGACTGGCTGAACGGAGATGTTTCGGAGGCGGCCCACGCTCTTCACCGCCTCGCCCTGTTCACCGCGAGACACGAGGGGCCGGTGGCAATCGTCGCCGGAGGAGAGACGACTGTGAGGGTACGCGGAAGCGGGAGAGGCGGGCGCAACCAGGAACTGGCTCTTCGGTTTGCCCTTCTAGATGAACGACAACCGATCCGGCGTCCATGGGCCTTTCTCAGTGGTGGCACCGACGGTCGGGACGGACCGACAGATGCGGCGGGCGCCCTTGTCGATCCCGGATCAACAGAACGGATGCGCCGGCATGGCTGCAAGCCAGAAGCCCATCTGAGAAACAACGATTCCTACCCTGCATTGGCGACTTCAGGCGATTTGCTTTTCACGGGGCCCACCGGGACAAATGTCGCCGACCTGCAAATACTGCTGATGAAATAGCCAGCAGCCGTGGGCGCTCAGGCGTCGCCTTCTCGTCAATTATCCTGAGTTGTATCCTCAGCTAAAGATGTTTACTGTTGGTAAAATGAATCAACCAACGGCAGTGAACATGGCGACGGCTAAGGCGGGTAAAATGCAGGCGGTAAAGGCGGAGAAGAAGGGCGGCAAGGTGCTGACTCCGGTTAAAATGGCAGGACCGGTCACCCCGCCGCCACCGGCGCGTGGCAAGCCGCTCAGCCAGGATCCCCACGCCGTTCGCGACACGCGCGAGAACGTGCTCGAGGTTGCGATCGGCCACGAGGTTCGCGCCTTTCGCAAGAAACTGGGCATCACCGTTGCCGATCTCGCCGTCACCACGGGTCTTTCGGTCGGCATGCTGTCCAAGATCGAGAACGGCATCACCTCGCCGTCATTGACCACGCTGCAGGCGCTATCGCGCGCGCTGGGCGTGCCGGTGACTGCATTTTTTCGCGGTTTTGAGGAAGAGCGCAAGGCCGTCTTCGTCAAGGCGGGATCGGGCGTGGATGTCGAACGACGCGGTACGCGTGCCGGACACCAGTATACGTTGCTGGGCCATATCGGTTCGGATTCGAGCGGAGTTGTCGTCGAACCCTATCTCATCACGCTGACAGAAGACTCCGATGTCTTCCCGACCTTCCAGCATGACGGCATGGAATTCCTCTACATGCTGGAAGGCGAGGTCGTGTATCGCCACGGCAACAATCTTTACCGGATGACGCCGGGTGATAGTCTGTTCTTCGACGCCGACGCGCCGCACGGTCCAGAAGAATTGACGCATTTGCCGATGCGATATTTGTCAATCATCTCTTATCCCCACGGGCGCGGAAACGGCTGACGTAATCCGCCGTTCATTCCAACACTGGCTATGGACGCGTGGGCTGCGCAGGCGCCGTCGCGTGTCCAGCTTCGCGCGTCAAACCTACGCGCCGTCATCTGCCGCTCTTTGAGTTGCCCTGCGGCAGACGTCACGGATCTCCGCCAACCGGTGGCTTTCAACGCGAGGGTCCGGATCTTAACCGGTTCCTATGAGTTTGTGTTTTTCTAGAGGAAAAAAAAATTCATGACAGTTGAATTGCAGTGGGGAACCTGCTAGCCTCCATGTCAGGTAACAACCAATGGAGGTGACGGGATGTGTGGGATTGTTGGACTGTTCCTGAAAGACAAATCGCTTGAACCCAAGTTAGGCGCTCTGCTGTCGGAAATGCTGGTCTCGTTGACCGACAGGGGGCCGGACAGCGCCGGCATAGCTATCTATGACAGTGGAGCGGCCGGGCACGGCAAGATCACCATCCAGTCATCGACCCCCAAGGCTGATTTCGAAGGGCTCGAAGTCGAACTCAGCAAGAAGATCGGGGCCAAGGTCTCGTCGATCGTGAAGTCGACCCATGCCGTCCTCGATGTCCCCGCTGACAAGCTCGAGGAAGCCCGCGCTGCGATCGCCGAGCTACGCCCAAACGTGCGCCTCATGGGCGTCGGCGAGGCGATCGAGATCTACAAGGAAGTCGGTCTGCCGGCCGACGTGGTCAAGCGGTTCGACCTGGCCAGGATGGGTGGCAGCCACGGCATCGGTCACACACGCATGGCGACCGAGTCCGCCGTTACCACGCTGGGCGCGCATCCCTTCTCGACCGGCCCGGATCAGTGCCTTGTGCATAACGGCTCGCTCTCGAACCACAACAATCTTCGCCGCGAGCTGATCCGCGACGGAATGCGCTTCGAGACCGAGAACGACACCGAAGTCGCGGCCGCCTACCTCTCGTCCAAGATCGCTCACGGGCAGAATCTCGGCGAGGCGCTGCAAAGCAGCCTGGACGACCTGGACGGCTTCTTCACCTTCGTCGTCGGCACCAAGAACGGCTTCGGCGTCGTGCGCGATCCGATCGCCTGCAAGCCCGCTGTCATGGCCGAGACCGACCAGTATGTCGCCTTCGGTTCGGAATATCGCGCATTGGCGAACCTGCCTGGCATTGAGGAAGCCAGGGTTTGGGAACCGGAGCCGTCCACCGTCTATTTCTGGGAGCACTGAGGATCATGAATATTTCAAATGTTGCCACGGCGCCATCGCGTGAAGTGAGCTTTGCGCGGCGTGTCTTCGACCTCGGCAAAAATTCGCTTCGCGAGCTGAACCAGGCGCTGCACAATCTCGCCCCCGGCTCGAACGAGACCGCCTGGGAAGTGCTCAATCCGAAAGGCAGCCATTCGGTCGCCGTCGGCGTCGACCAGCCGGTCAGCATCGATGTGC
>NZ_RZSL01000216.1:0-9205 GCF_003997355.1 Mesorhizobium sp. M1E.F.Ca.ET.041.01.1.1
GTCGGCGCGCATTACCGACGAGGTCGCGCTCCTCGATCAGCTTGATGTTTTCCAGCGCGACGGCAGCGGCCACCGGATGGCCGCCGCCGGTGAAGCCGTGGCCGAAAGTGCCGATGCGGTTGCTCTCGTCGGCGATCGGCTCGAATACCTTGTCGTTGATGAGCAGCGCCGAGATCGGCAGGTAGGACGACGAGATCTGCTTCGACAGTACCATGATGTCGGGCTTGATGCCGAAAGTCTGCGAGCCGAACATCTTGCCGGTGCGGCCGAAGCCGCAGATCACCTCGTCGGCCACCAGCAGGATGCCGTATTTCGACAGCACCGCCTGGATCTTTTCCCAATAGCCGGCGGGCGGCACAACGACGCCGCCGGCGCCCATGATCGGCTCGCCGATGAAGGCGGCGATCGTCTCCGGCCCCTCGGCAAGGATCAGCGTCTCGAGATCGTCGGCCAGACGGCTGGAGAACTGCTCCTCGCTTTCGCCCGGCTCGGCGTCGCGCCAATGGTGCGGCGTCGAGGTGTGCAGGATATTGGCGATCGGCAGGTCGAAGGAGAGATGATTGTTCGGCAGGCCGGTCAGGCTGGCGGAAGCGATGGTGACGCCGTGATAGCCGCGCTTGCGGCTGATGATCTTCTTGCGCGCCGGCTGGCCGAGCGCGTTCGACCGGTACCAGATCATCTTGATCGCCGTGTCGTTGGCCTCGGAACCGGAATTGGTGAAATAGGCCTTGCTCATCGGCACCGGCGCCATCTGCACCAGCTTCTCGGCAAGGTCGATCAGCGGCGAATGCGCCTTCGAGCCGAAGTCATGGTAGAAAGGCAGCTTGGACATCTGTCTTGTGGCCGCCTCGACCAGCCGCTTTTCCGAAAAGCCGACCGCGACGCTCCACAGACCCGCCATCGCCTCGATGTAGCGGTTGCCGGCGATGTCCTCGACATAGACGCCGTCGCCCTTTTCGATGACCAGCGGACCCGTTTCCTGGTGCTTGCGGGCGTTGGTGTAGGCATGCATGTGGTAGCGGATATCGCGGGCTTCAGGGGAATTCGGTCTGGCGTCCATGATGGCTCCTGTCTGCGGGCATGCAAGCGAAGATAGGACCGTCTCGCTTGTCGAGAAGTCTCTGGTTCCGCCCTCGCGTTCGGCTGTTTGATGCATCACCGCGCAACCGGTCCGCAAGAGCCGCCGTGTCACGATCGATAGCGCCATGCGATCCGAACCCCGACCGCGATCGATCCCAACGTCGCGGCGCGGCACATAAACGCCGACACCGATGGACACGGGCGATATGATCCTTGAAGAAACTGTGGCGCGCCGCTGGCGTAGCCGAATGGACTAGGCATGGAACAGGTCGACTGCATAATTGCCGGCGCCGGCGTGATCGGTCTTGCGATAGCGCGCGACATGGCGGCCCAAGGCCTCGACACGCTGATCCTCGAAGCGGCGGACGCCATCGGCACCGAGACGAGTTCGCGCAATTCGGAAGTCATCCACGCCGGCATCTATTACCCTGAAGGCTCGCTGAAGGCCCGGCTGTGTGTCGCCGGACGCGATATGCTCTATCGCTACGCGGCGGAACGCTCGATCCCGCACCGGCGGTCAGGCAAGCTGATCGTCGCCACCGACGCAGCGCAGGAGCCGGTGCTTGCCGCCATCCGCGCCAATGCCGCCGCTTGTCGCGTCGACGATTTGCGCTTCCTCTCCTCTGCCGAAGCGCAGGCGCTGGAACCAGCACTGCATTGCACGAAGGCGCTGCTCTCGCCTTCGACCGGCATCATCGACAGCCACGCCTTGATGCTGACGTTACTCGGCGACGCCGAGGAAAGCGGCGCGAAGCTCTCGCTCAACACCCGCATCGTTTCGGGCCGTATCGAGGCCAACCGCATCGTGCTTCAGACGACAGACACGGCGAGCGGCGAAGGTTTCGAGATCGCCACCTCGCGTCTCGTCAACGCAGCCGGCCTCGGAGCGGTCGCGCTGGCTGGCTCGCTCGAAGGTTTCGACCGTCGGTACCTGCCGACGCTCCGCTACGCCAAAGGCAACTACTTCTCGGTGGCGGGCCGGGCGCCCTTTTCGCGGCTCGTCTACCCCGTACCGGAGCCGGGCGGGCTCGGCGTCCATCTGACGCTCGACCTTGGCGGCACTGCCCGGTTCGGACCGGATGTCGAATGGACCGAAGTGCTCGATTACCGCGTCGATCCGGCACGCGGCGAGCGCTTTTATGCCGCGATCCGCAAATACTGGCCGCACCTTCCCGACGGCAGTCTGCAGCCGGCCTACAGCGGCATCCGGCCGAAACTCTCCGGCCCGGATGAAGCCAACAGCGACTTCGTCATCCAGCATGCCGCGGCCCATGGCGTCGCGGGCCTTGTCAATCTGTTCGGCATCGAAAGCCCCGGGCTGACCTCCAGCCTGGCGATCGCCGATCATGTGACGCGCATGCTTGCGCCGGAAACGCGCTGATGAACGACCCCGACACTGAAGAATAGTAGATTGTCTTCGCCCCTAATGGACACAGGTGTCCATTCGAGCTAAGTTCGGGCTCCGCGATGATCGACGGCCTTCGTCAATCCGCAGCGAAACGGGATGGATCATGGACCTTCGAGAGCGGGGGCAAGTTGATTGCGCCAGTTTGGCGCCGGACCCCAACGCAGCGTTTCGATCCCCTTCGCACCGACGCAATCTCCATCACGCGATGATGCGGGCTTGAGTGCATGACAAGACACTATTCAGCGCTTTCGCTCTTCAAGGAAGGGATCGCCGGCCAGACCGGCTGGGAAAAGGCCTGGCGCTCGCCCGAGCCGAAGCCGCGCTATGACGCCATCATCATCGGCGGTGGCGGCCACGGCCTCGCCACGGCGTATTATCTCGCCAAGAACCACGGCGTCACCAACGTGGCATTGCTCGAGAAGGGCTGGATCGGCGGCGGCAACACCGGCCGCAACACCACCGTGGTGCGCTCCAACTACTTCTGTCCCGAAAGCGCGGCGATCTACGGGCTCGCCCACAGCCTCTACAAGACGCTCTCGAAGGACCTGAACTACAACGTGATGTTTTCGGCGCGCGGCATCCTCACCCTCGCGCACAGCGAAGCGGGCATGGAAACCGCCGCGCGGTCGGTCAACGCCATCCGGGTCAACGGCATCGATTGCGAGCTGTTCTCGGTCGAGGACGTGCGTCGCGTCGTGCCGATCTACAATTTCGGCCCGGATGCCCGCTACCCGGTCTATGGCGGCACCTGGCAGCCGAGCGGCGGCACCGCCCGTCACGATGCCGTCGCCTGGGGCTATGCGCGCGCGGCCAGCCGTCTCGGCGTCGACATCATCCAGAATTGCGAGATCACCGACTTCATCATCGAGAACGGACGCTGCCGTGGTGTCGTCACGTCGCGCGGCGCAATCCGGGCCGAGCGCACGGGAATGGCGGTGGCCGGCCATTCGTCGGTGCTGGCGGCGAAGGCGGGATTTCGGCTGCCAATCAACTCCTACGCGCTGCAGGCCTGTGTGTCCGAGCCGGTCAAGCCGATCCTCGATACAGTGGTGATCTCGCCGGACACGGGTGTGTACGTCAGCCAGTCGGACAAGGGCGAACTGGTGATCGGCGGCGCGCTCGACCGCATCCCGTCCTATGCCCAGCGCGGCAATCTGCCGGTGCTGGAGGGCGTGATCGCCGGCATGCTCGACATGTATCCGATCTTCGGCCAGTTGAAGATGATGCGGCAATGGGCCGGCATCGTCGATGTCGTCCCGGATTCCTCGCCCATCATCGGTGAATCGCCGCTGCCCGGCCTCTTCCTCAATTGCGGCTGGGGCACGGGCGGCTTCAAGGCTATCCCCGCCGGCGGCACGCTGCTTGCCCATCTGCTCGCCACCGGCACGCACCACGACATCAGCCGGCCTTTCGATCTCGACCGCTTCGCTCGCGGCCGGCTGATCGACGAGGCGGCCGGCTCCGGCATTGCCCATTGAAGGTGTAGAAAAAGATGCAGCTCTTTCCCTGCCCGTTCTGCGGGCCGCGCGAAGAAAGCGAATTTCACTTCGGCGGCGAGGCCGGCAATTTGAGGCCCGATGGCGGCGATGTGACGGCCGAGCGCTGGGCCGGCTATCTCCACATGCGCGACAATCCGAAGGGTCCAACCCGCGAGATCTGGATGCACCTGACCTGCGGCGAGTTCTTCGCGATGAGCCGCGACAGCGTCAATCACAAGGTGTCGGGCTCTTGCGCGCTCGGCGAAGCGGAGCACGGCGCATGAGTGCGTTCCGTCTCGCCAATGGCGGCAGCGACATCGATCGCGCCCGCCCGCTGGCCTTCACCTTCGACGGCAGGCGCGTCGAGGGTTTTGCTGGCGATACGATCGCCTCTGCCTTGCTCGCGAGCGGCCAGGCCATTGTCGGCCGCAGCTTCAAATATCACCGGCCGCGCGGCATCTGGGGCTCCGGTGTGGAGGAGCCCAACGCGCTGGTCGATATCGAAGGCGCCGACGGTCGCGTGCCGAATGCGCGGGCAACGACCGTGCCTGCGAGCGACGGCATCATAGTCAAGAGCGTCAACGCTTTGCCGACGGCGCTGGCCGACCGCAACGCGGTGCTCGACCGCTTCGCCCGCTTCCTGCCCGCCGCCTTCTACTACAAGACCTTCATGTGGCCGGACTGGCACCTGTTCGAGCCGCGCATCCGCGCCATGGCCGGACTTGGTGTCGTCGACCCTGACTGGAAGCCGCGCCCGGTCGCGGACCAGGTCAACCACGATTGCGACGTCCTGGTGGTAGGGGCCGGACCGGCGGGCCTCGCCGCGGCGGCCGGCGCAGCGGCGGCCGGGCACTCGGTCGTCCTTGTCGACGACAGGACGCACCCCGGCGGGTCGCTGCGCCACCGCGCGGGCGAGGTCGACGGTGTAGAGGGTGCGGAGTGGGCCGAGGCAGTCGTGGCCAAGTTGAAGAGCGGCGGCCAGCTCGTGCTGATGGAAACGACCGCCTTCGGCCTTTACGATCACAATCTGGTGGCGCTCAACCAGCGGCACAGCGACGGCCGGCCCGATACGTTGTGGCGGGTGCGGCCGCGCCGCATCGTGCTGGCGACGGGCGCGATCGAACGGCCCGTTCCGTTCGCCAACAACGATCTTCCCGGCATATTCTCCGCCGATGCCGCGCTCGCCTATCTGCGCCGGCATGGTGTGCTCGTGGGCCGACAGGTGGTCGTCGCGACCAACAACGACAGCGCCTACGAGCCGGCCTCGGCACTGGCTGCCGCCGGCGCCTCTGTGACCGTGGTCGATTGTCGGCGTGACGGCGGCACGCAAGCGACAACCGGTGTTCGCGCCCTTTCCGGGCGTACGGTCGCAGCGGCGCGCGGGCACAATCCCATCCAGGGTGTCCTGCTCGACGACGGCACGGCGCTCGCGGCCGATTGCGTGCTCGTCTCCGGCGGCTGGACGCCCACCGTGCACCTGTTCTCGCAGGCAAAGGGCAAGCTCGCCTGGAGCGATCAACTGGCGGCTTTCATTCCGGGAGAGTCTATCGACGGGATCGGCGTAGCCGGTGCCGTGGCCGGTACCGTCCCGCTTTCCGAGACCTTGGCCAGCGGCGCGGCGGCTCTCGGTCCGTTCGGCTCCTCGTCCTTGCCCGTGCCTCGCGGCACGGGAGCGGAGGCAACGCTTGGTGTCGTCAGCCTGTGGCCGAAGCCCAAGGCCAAGGGCCGCGTCTGGATCGACTATCAGAGCGACGTCACCGCCAAGGACGTCGAGCTTGCAGCGCGGGAGAACTTCGTCTCCGTCGAGCACCTGAAGCGCTACACGACGCTCGGCATGGCGACGGACCAGGGAAAGACGTCGAACCTGAACGGCCTGGCGCTGCTGGCCGATGTCACCGGCCGCGCCATCCCCGAGGTCGGCACCACGACCTACCGGCCGCCATTCACGCCTGTCCCGTTCGCCAGCTTGGCGGGCGCACGACGGGGAAGCATGCACGCCCCAATCCGCCGCCTGCCGCTGGAAGCAGACCATCGCGCGGCAAGAGGGGTGTTCCAGGAATATGGCGGCTGGTTGAGGCCGGCCTATTACGGAAACGGCGAAGCCGGGGCCGCAATCCAGGAGGAAGCGCGGCGCGCCCGGCAGTCCGTCGCGCTCTTCGACGGCTCGACGCTCGGCAAGATCGAGGTGATCGGTCCGCGCGCGGCCGAATTCGTCGACTTCATCTATTACAACACCATGTCGACCCTGAAGCCGGGTCATTGCCGCTACGGCTTCATGCTGTCGGAAAATGGCGTGGTCTTCGACGACGGCGTGCTGGTTCGCCTGGACGAGCATCGCTTCATCGTCTCCTGCTCGTCGTCGCATGTCGCAGCCGTCTATGCCAGGCTGGAAGAGTGGCGGCAGGATCGTTTCGGCCGCGATGCGGTCTATATCCACAACGCCACCGCGCAATACGCCATCTTGACCGTGTCGGGGCCGAGCGCGCGCGGGCTGGTGGAAGCGCTCGATCTGGGTGCTGCGCTGGACGATGTCAGCCTGCCGCACATGGCCGTCTCCGCCGGCCGCTTTGCCGGCGACGAGGTGCGTATGACCCGGGTCTCCTTCACCGGCGACCGAAGTTACGAGATCTCCATTCGCGCCGATCGGGCCGAGGCGCTGTGGGCAAGGATGCAGCAGGAGGGCCGCGCGTTCGACGCCGTTCTGCTCGGGCTCGAGTCCTTGATGATCCTGCGCGCCGAGAAAGGGTACATCGCCATCGGCAAGGACACCGACGGCAACGTCATGCCGCACGACCTTGGCGTGGCCGGGCCGCGCAGCAAACGTACGGGTGAATTCGTCGGCCGGCGCTCGCTTTTCACCGAAGCGGCGAACCGCTCCGATCGCAACCAGCTCGTCGGCCTGGCGGTCCGCGACGGCGAGGCGCCGCTGGCGACCGGCGCGCATGGCGTGGAGAAAAGCGGGGGCCGCCTCAGAAGCATCGGCTTCGTCACCTCCAGCTATCAAAGTCCGACCCTGGGGCGCCCGGTCGCCCTGGCGCTCATCGAACGGGGCGCCGCGCGGCATGGCGAAACGATCGACGTTCAACATCTCGGCGTCGTGCGGCAAGCAACCATAGTCCCGCCCTGCGCCTTCGATCCGGAAGGGAGGCGCCTGCATGCGTAACCTGGCCGACAAGTGGCCGGCGGCGCCCGACTGGACCGCTGCGGTGTTGAACAAGGGCGGCGTCAGCGTGCGCACGCTGGGCGGGCTGAACCAGCTCCTGGTCAGCGGCCACCTGGCGGCCTGGTCGAAAGGCTCGGGACTTGCAGGCGAGGGCGTGGGCGCCGGTGCAGTCGCGAGCGGCGACAACTACATGGTGCGGATCGCGCGCGATCGCATTCTTGCCGTTGGAGAACGGCCGTTTTCTATCGCGGCCGGCTGGCACGAAGCTGGTTTCGCGGTTTCCATCGTGGATGCCGGGTTGCATGTGTTCGAGGTCGAGGGGCCGAGTCTGGCCGGTCTGGTCGCAAGGGGCACGACGCTCGATCCGGACCAGACAAGCCGCTCGGCTTCGGTGCTTTTTGCCGGCGTCAATGTGCTCTTCTATCGTTTCGGCAACCCCAACCGGGCGCGTCTCCACGTCGACCGCGGTTTCGCGCCCTATCTTTGGGAATGGCTCGAACAATCGGCAGCGTTGTAGCGGTTCGCTTTCAGGTTTATCTAGCCGCGGTTAAGTTAAATGTTGCCTGGCTCGCTATGCTCTCCGATTCCAGTGTTGAAGACGTCGTGCGCCGGTCCGGTCTGACCGGCAACACCAAGGTGACGCGCGAGGACTGGATGAAGCTCGCGCTGGAGACGCTGATCTCAGAGGGCGTCGAGGCCGTGCGCGTGCTTGCGCTCGGGCAGAAACTGAACGTCTCCCGCTCCAGCTTCTACTGGTATTTCAAGAGCCGCCAGGACCTGCTGGATCAGCTTCTGGACCATTGGCGCAACAACAACACCCGTTTCATCGTCGAGCAGGCGGGCCGGCCCGCCGCGTCGATAACGCAGGCCGTGCTCAACGTCTTCGAGTGCTGGCTGGATGAGGCGCTGTTCAATCCGCGGCTGGATTTCGCCGTGCGCGCCTGGTCGCGCCAGTCCGCCGAAGTGCACCGGATCGTGACCGAGGAGGACGACGCGCGCGTCGATGCCATCCGCGCGATGTTTTCAAGGCACGGCTATGAAGCCACGGAAGCATTCGTGCGGGCGCGCGTGTTGTATTTCACGCAGATCGGCTACTACTCGCTCGAGATCGTCGAGCCGGTGAGCAACCGTCTGTCGCTCACACCGGCTTACCTGCTCACGCACACGGGCGAAGCACCTCGCAAAGGAGAGGTGGAAGCCTTTGCCGAAAAGGTGCGGCGGCGCACCGCGCAGGCGGGCAGACCCGACTGATCGACGCCGCGGAGCGCCGCGCACCACCCTCGCCTCAATTCAGATTGCGTGAAACTCCTTGGCGGCTCACCCGGCAGTCGACATAAAATCACGCGACAGGCTACTATTTTGCGCGGGCGCCTAAACAACTAATCCCCGCTGACGTCACGCTCGACTGGTTCGTCTCTGGCCGGTCCGCCGGCATCGCCGGTCGCGCTGCCACTTCACCGAGGTCGACATGCCCAACATGTCCGACAGCACATAGCTTTGCGGGGCAAGGGTCCGTCGGGATCGAGATCGCGGCTGTGCTCGCCCGTGCTCCAGGCGCGGCCGGTGATCTGCGGAACGATCGCTTTGGCGGCCGGCGATTTCAGTCTTCCATCATCGTAAGCCGCGCCCGCGGCACGACGTCGCCAGCGACGCGAATGCTGGCTTCGTACGCGTCGTTTCTCCCGGTCGACCACGATTATCCGCTTGGCAAGCCGCACCGCTCCGGGACAAACTGATCAATCTGCGTGCCAGCCTCGAGGAGGATCCGAATGAACGCCAATGTCTTTTCCGGCTGCATGCCGGCGCTGATGACGCCTTGCACGAATGATCGCCTCCCCGACTTCGACCCGCTCGTGCGCAAGGGACGCGAGCTGATCGCCGCCGGCATGTCGGCGGTCGTCTATTGCGGCTCCATGGGCGATTGGCCATTGCTGAGCGACGAGCAGCGCATGGAAGGCGTCGAGCGGCTGGTGAAAGCCGGCGTGCCGGTGATCGTCGGCACCGGAGCGGTCAACACCGCCAGTGCCGTAGCCCACGCCGCCCATGCCCAGAAGGTCGGCGCACGCGGCCTGATGG
>NZ_RZSL01000217.1:0-9205 GCF_003997355.1 Mesorhizobium sp. M1E.F.Ca.ET.041.01.1.1
TTGACCACCTGCGCGACGTGCCAGGCGCTGTTTATGACATCGGGTTCGTCAACGCGAAAGATATCGTACCCAAGCGATCGCAAATATGCATCGCGGACTGCGTCGTGCCGCTTGCCCTTCTCGTGTTCGTGCAGATCGCCATCGACCTCGACGATAAGCTTCACGGCGAAGCAGGCAAAGTCGACGATATACGGCCCTATGGGGCACTGACGGCGAAACTTGATGCCAACTGATTTGAACTCGCGCAACTCATACCAGAGCAAGGTTTCGCCCTTGGTCGCGTGAACTCGAAGCGCGCGCGCTTTTTGACGCATCTCGAAACTCACGCGGGTACGGGGCATCAGGGGCAGCCCTCGCAAAAAATAATGTTCGCGCGCGTCACCGAGGACCCCACCCGACCGCTTCGCGGCCACCCTCCCCTCAAGGGGGAGGGGTATCCGCGCCCAGTTTGTCAATCGATAGACCTCAGAACATCCCGAACATGGTCGATCAGTTCGTTGATCTGGCCCTTGGTGATGATCAGCGGCGGCGACAGCGCGATGATGTCGCCGGTGGTGCGGATCAGCGCGCCGCGTTCGAACGCCTTGACAAAGGCCGAGAAGGCCCGCTTGGTCGGGCTTCCGGCAATCGGCGCCAGCTCGATCGCGCCGATCAGGCCGATATTGCGGATATCGATGACATGCGGCTCGCCCTTCAGCGAGTGCAGCGCATCCTCCCAATAGGACGAGAGCTCCTCGCCGCGGGTCAGCAGGCCCTCTTCCTTGTAGGTGTCTAAAGTGCCCAGCGCCGCGGCGCAGGCGATCGGATTGCCCGAATAGGTGTAGCCGTGGAAGAACTCGATCATGTGCTCCGGGCCGGTCATGAAGGCGTCGTGGATCTCCTTCTTGACGAACACCGCGCCCATCGGGATGACGCCGTTGGACACGCCCTTGGCCGTCGTCATGATATCCGGCGTGACGCCGAAATAGTCCGCCGCGAACGGCGCGCCGAGACGGCCGAAACCGGTGATCACCTCGTCGAAAATCAACAGGATGCCGTGCTTGGTGCAGATCTCGCGCAGCTTCTGCAGATAGCCTTTCGGTGGCAGGATGACGCCGGTCGAGCCCGCGACCGGCTCGACGATGACGGCCGCGATTGTCGAGGCGTCATGCAGCGCGACGAGGCGCTCGAGATCATTCGCCAGTTCCGCGCCGTGCTCCGGCACGCCTTTCGAGAAGGCGTTCTTCTCCGGAAGGTGAGTGTGCGGCAGATGGTCGACACCGCCGAGCAGCGTGCCGAACATCTTGCGGTTGCTGACGATGCCGCCGACCGAGATGCCGCCGAAATTGACGCCGTGATAGCCGCGCTCGCGGCCGATCAGACGGGTGCGCGAACCTTCGCCCCTGACGCGGTGATAGGCGATCGCCATCTTCAGCGCGGTCTCGACCGATTCCGATCCGGAATTGGTGAAGAAGACGTGGTCCATGCCTTTCGGTGCGATGTCGACCAGGCGATTCGCCAGCTCGAACACGATCGGGTGGCCCATCTGGAAGGCCGGCGCATAGTCAAGCTCCGCGGCCTGGGCCTGAATCGCTTCGGTGATCTTCGGCCGGCAATGGCCGGCGTTAACGCACCAGAGACCCGCGGTGCCGTCGAGAACCTTGCGGCCGTCGCTCGTCGTGTAGTGCATGTCCTTGGCGGACACGAACATGCGCGGCGCCTGCTTGAACTGCCGGTTTGCCGTGAACGGCATCCAGAATGCGCTGAGATCGTTCGGCGTGACTTTCAGCCGGTTGGACATGACCAAGACTTCCCCTTGTAACCTGTTTCGGTGCGCTAACGCTTGGTCTTCCCAGCACTTGGTCTTCGCGTGGTTTTCATGCTACGCAAATTTTGACCGATTGGACAAACGTTAGCACCGCCCTGTCGGCGGTCAAGGGATTACTAACGGAAATGCGGCATCGAAAGCGCGCTCCACAGCTCAGAGAAAAACTGGTCCAGAGAATTGGTCCAGAAAGCCCTCGCAACGGCAGCCGGCAAGGATGACGGACACGATGGAAGGCTCAGCTCCCCGCCGCACCCGCATCCAGCAGGAAAAGCGCGAACTCATCCTGGAAGCCGCGCTCGAAGTCTTCTCCGCCAACGGTTTTCGCGGCTCGACCATCGACCAGATCGCGGAAGCCGCCGGCATGTCGAAGCCGAACCTTCTCTATTACTTCCGCCGCAAGGAAGACATTCACGAGACGCTGATGCAGCGGCTCCTGGACACCTGGCTGGCGCCGCTTAGGGAACTCGACGACATCGGCGATCCGATGACCGAGCTCAGGAGCTACATCCGCCGCAAGCTCGAAATGGCGCGCGACTTCCCGCGCGAAAGCCGGCTCTTCGCGAACGAGATCCTGCAGGGCGCGCCGCGCATCATGCCGATGCTGGAGGGCGAACTGAAGACGCTGGTCGACGAGAAGGCCGCCGTCATCAAGGCCTGGATGCGGGCCGGCAAGATCGCCCGTACCGACCCCTGGCACCTGATCTTCGCGATCTGGGCGACGACGCAGCACTATGCCGATTTCGACGTGCAGGTTCGTGCCGTGCTCGGCCCCGACCGCGGCGGCGATGGCCGCTTCGAGGATGCCGCCAGATTTCTGGAGCAGCTATTCCTTGATGGGCTAAAACCGAAGGGGTAGCGACTCGTCGTTCGGTTGTTGCTGCCGCTGGAGATTGGCCGCAGCCCCCTCAGCTTCGTCATCCACGGGCGGAGCGGAAGCGAAGCGGACGCGGAGACCCGAGGATCCATTCCATTACCTTTGCCGTGGGGTGCAGCGGTGCAGAATTCGGGACGGTAGCGGCGCCCCGAGGGCACGGAATGGATCCTCGGGTCTGCGCTGCGTCGCTACGCTCCTTGCTCCGCCCGTGGATGACGAAGCTGAGGGACCTCACGCGCTGCGCCGCTCGACCGGCTGCGCTTCGAGCAGCTTCTTGAGCTTGGCGATCGAATTCTGCTCAGCAAGCGGCGTGTAGACGATCAGCCGCATGTCCGAGCCGTCGTCGATCGACAGGCTCATATGCTCGAACGCCATGGCGCCGGCGGTCGGATGGCGGACATGCTTCACGCCGGTCAGCCGTCGCGCCACGTCTCGCCTTGGCCACCAGTCGTGGAACTCCGGGCTCGAACGCATCATGAGCGCGATCAGCCGCTCGAAATCCGGATCGCCGACATATTTGGCGCTCTCGGCGCGAAACGAAGCGAGCACCACGCGGGCGAGCTCTTCCCAGTCGACCAGCAGCCGGCGATGGTGCGGGCTGGCGAACACCAGATGGACGATGTTGCGGGCATCGCCCTCCAGCAGGCCATAGTCGCCGAACACGGCCGCCGCCGCATCGTTCCAGGCCAGCACGTCCCAGCGCCGGCCAACAACATAGGCCGGCTGCAGGACAAGGCTTTGCAGCATGTGCAGCAGCGGACCGTCGACTTTTTCGGGCGCCGCCACGCGCCGCTCAGGCTGCTGGCGGCCGGCGAGGATGAACAGATGCCGTTTCTCGACGGCGTCGAGACGCAACGCCTCGCAGAGCGCCGTCAGCACCTCGACCGAAGGCCGCACGTCCCTGCCCTGCTCCAGCCAGGTGTACCAGGTGGTACCGACGCCGGCGATCATCGCCACTTCCTCGCGCCTCAGCCCAGGCGTGCGCCGCCTGGCGCCGGTCGCGATACCGATGTCGGCAGGCGACAGCCTTTCGCGGCGCGAGCGCAGGAAAGCGCCAAGCTCGCGGCGGCGGCTGTCCTCGGGAGAATGGGTCACGGCATCCATAAGGTTTATTATAGCAGTATCGATACCAGGATAAAGTTTGAACTGTTTGAGGCGCGCGCCGCGCCCCATTTTGCATTCAGAGCAACGTAAGGAGGCTCTGGACATGGAACTCAAGAACAAGACAGTTCTCGTCACCGGCTCGACCGACGGCGTCGGCCGAGTCGTCGCCGAAAGGCTCGGCGCCGCCGGCGCCCGCGTGCTGGTGCATGGCCGCGACGAAGCCCGCGGCAAGGCGGCAGTCGCCGCCATCGAAGCCAAGGGCGGCAAGGCCGAATTTCTCGTCGCCGACCTTTCCTCGCTTGCCGAGGTGCGCCGCCTCGCCGAAACCGTGCGCGCAACGACCGGCCGGCTCGACATATTGATCAACAATGCCGGCGTCGGCACCGGCGGCCAGGCTGCGAAACGGCAGGTGAGCGCCGACGGCTATGAGCTGCGCTTCGCGGTCAACTATGTCGCCGGCTTCCTGCTGACGTCGGAGCTGCTGCCCCTGCTCGAGGCAAGCGCGCCGGCGCGCATCGTCAATGTCGCCTCGGCCGGCCAGCAGGCGATCGACTTCGACGATGTCATGCTGACCCACGGCTACAGCGGCGTGCGCGCCTACTGCCAGAGCAAGCTGGCGCAGATCCTGTTCACCATCGACCTGGCCGAACAGCTCAAAGGCGCCGGCGTCACCGTCAACGCGCTCCATCCGGCGAGCTACATGGACACGACCATGGTCCGGCAAGCCGGCGTCACCCCGTGGAACTCGGTCGAAACCGGCGCCGACGCCATCCTCAACCTCGCGACGTCACCGGCGCTTGAAGGGCGCAGCGGCCTTTATTTCGACGGCCAGCGGGAATCGCGCGCGGATGCCCAGGCCTATGACCTAAAGGCGCGCCGCCGGCTGCGGGCGCTCAGCCTCGAACTGACAGGGCAACCATCCTCGATATCCAGGGAACAGCATTCATGAGCGAGAACATCGAACACTGCGTGATCATCGGCGGCTCGTCCGGCATCGGCCTTGCCACGGCCAAAAGGCTGGTCAGCCCCACGATGAAAGTGACGATCACCGGCCGCAACGAGGAGAAGCTCAGAAGCGCCTTGATGAGCCTTGGCGGTACCGTCGGCAAGGCCGCTTTCGATGCGACCAGGCAGGATGAGGTCCGGCAGTTCTTCGATGGTCTTGGGCCGTTCGATCATCTCGTTCTGGCCGCGAGCGGCGGCAAGGGGCTGGGGCCGTTCGCGACGCTTGACCTCGCCGACATCGGCAGCGGCGTCGACGAGAAGATCCGGCCGCAGTTGGCCTGCCTGCAGGCTGCTCTCCCGACGCTGAACAAAAGCGGATCGGTCACGTTCATTTCGGCGGTCTCGGCGCAGCTCGCGGCGCCCGGCATCGCCGGCATCGGCGCCATCAACGGCATGCTCTTGACCGTGGCGCCGATCCTCGCGGTCGAGTTGAAGCCGCTGCGTGTCAACGTGGTGGCGCCCGGCGTCATCGACACGCCCTGGTGGGACTTTTTGCCGGACGAGCAGCGGCAGGCGGTGTTTGCCGAATATGCCGGCAAGACGCCGGTCGGCCGCATCGGCCGCGCCGATGACGTCGCCGCCGCGATCGCCTTCCTGGTGTCCAACGGCTTCATGACCGGCCAGGTGCTGACCTGCGACGGCGGCCTGCGCTTCGCGGCTTGAACCGGACAGCAATCGAAGGTCTGCGCCGCCCCTCATCCGCCTGCCGGCACCTTCTCCCCGTATAGTGACGGGGAGAAGGGAGCTGGCCGCCGCCTCGGCGCCTTTCCAGCAATGCTGGCGATTGGCGAAATCATCGATGACGGCGTCTTTCTCCCCGTCACTATACGGGGAGAAATGCCCGGCAGGGCAATGAGGGGCGGCGCCACCGTCGGCGATTGGGTGCAGCGACCGGCTCCTCCTCCGCCTTAACGTTGGCTATTCGGTTCACTAGGAAACGGCGTGGATGCCATCATGAAGGCGCAATAAATTCTTCGCTATGCGGCCTGCGCGATCAGCGCCATGAACCCGCCGGCCAAGGCAACATTGCCGACAAAGCCGTTGATGCGGGCCGCGCGATCCGGACCCTGATGGTCCCAGAAATTGTGGAACATCGGTGTCGCGACAATGAGGAACAGGATCAGGCCTGCAGCCGCCGGTGCGGTCCAAAGGCCGGCAACCAGCAACGCGCCGGCGACGACCTGCAGCATGATGCCCAGCCACAATGCCAGGCCCGCCTGCGGCACGCCGCGCGCCGCCATCAACGAGGCAACCAGAATTCTGTTCTGGATGTTGCGCAGGCCGGCAAAGACGAAGGCGCCGCCAAGCAGCAAGCGTGCGGCAAACAGAATCTCGTTCTGAAAACTCTCGAACATGTCGTTGATCTCGCAAATGAAAGCGCGCGAGCCTGCAACAGACTCGCGCACCACTCAAAATCCTCAGGCAGCCTTGGCAGCCGGCACTGGATGAATGGCCTGAAACGGAATGCACAGCCGGTTCCAGGTGTTGATCATGCCGAGCGCGACCGAGAGCTTGACCAGTTCCTCTTCCGAAAAATGCTCCAGCGTGCGGGCGTAGAGTTCGTCCGACACGCCGTTGTCGGCGATCAGCGTCACCGCCTCGGTCCAGGCGAAGGCGGCGCGCTCGCGCTCGGAAAACAGCGGCGATTCCTTCCAGGCGGCGACCAGATAGAGCCGGGTCTCGGTCTCGCTGTCGCGCCTGGCCTCGCGGCTGTGCATCTCGACGCAGAACGAGCAGCCATTGATCTGCGAAGCCCTGAGCTTGATCAGGTGCAGCAGGCTCACCTCCAGCCCGCATTCGTCGACGGCCTTGTTGAGCGCCGACACCGCCTTCATGATCTCGGGTGCCTTGGCATAAAACTGCAGTCTCGGTTTCATCGTCTTGCCTTCCAGGTTTTTGGGTGGGTTTAGAAGTGGGTCTAGATCTGTTTGGATAAAGCGGATTTCTGCGGCCGCTGGTGGCGCTCGACAAAGGCGCAGCTCGCGGCAATCGATCGGGGATCACCTTCCGCGGCGTAGTTCGCCACGATATCGGATAGCTTGACTTCGGCGAGTGCTGCCTTATAGGCGCGCTCGGCCTTCAGCATCGCGGCATTGATGCCGCAGGGTTTCACATAGGCCGAGGCGTCTATTTTGACCGGGCCGCGCTGGCGGATCTCGCCGCAGCGGAAGGCGGGCTCCCTGCCCTCGACCGCCAGCACGATGTCGAGCAGCGTGATGCGCTCGGCCGGCCGCGCCAGCCGGTAGCCGCCGGCGGGTCCCGGCACCGATTCCAGGATACGCGCCGCCGTAAGCTGGTTGAGATGTTTCAAGAGATAGCTCGGCGACAGGCCGAAGGCCTCGGCCATGGCGGCGCCCGACATGGTGCTGTTGCCGTCGACGCCGACAAGCATGGCGGCGCAGTGGATCGCCGCTTCGACACCTTCTCCCAGCTTCATGGTCTGCCGCTCCTATTCATGGATAACTTCTATCATGGATAATTTTTATCCGCAATATGGAATGAGGACTTGGGTTCCTCGCCCCCGTGAAGCGGGGGAGAGGTGGCCCGGCGAAGCCGGGACGGAGAGGGGACGACCTTTGCGAAGTCAGAATCGATGAAGGAAGAGGCGCGAGCAGAATGGAAAGGTGATCAGGAACTGTATGGGCAATTCCCAGTCGTCCCGCAGGCCCCTCTCCGTCCCGGCTTCGCCGGTCCACCTCTCCCCACTTCGTGGGGCGAGGAACCCAAGCTTATTCCGCAGCCACCTTGGCCATCGGGTTGTTGGGGTGCGTCGTCCAGTTGGCGTAGATCGGCGACACCTGCTTGCCGGTGCGCTGGTCCATCGCGCCGGCCGCGAGCGGCTCCATGGTGATGCAGCCTTCGACCGGGCAGACATTGACGCAGAGGTTGCAGCCGACGCATTCGGCCTCGATCACCTCGAAATGCCTCAAGCCGTCGACCATGCTGGTGATCGCCTGGTGCGAGGTATCCTCGCAGGCGATGTGGCAGCGGCCGCACTTGATGCAGGCATCCTGGTCGATATGCGCCTTGGCGACATAGTTGAGGTTGAGATACTGCCAGTCGGTGACGTTGGGCGTGGCGCGGCCGATGATGTCGGAGAGCGAGGCGTGGCCCTTCTCGTCCATCCAGTTCTCCAGCCCCGCGATCATTTCCTGCACGATCTTGAAGCCGTAGGTCATCGCTGCTGTGCAGACCTGCACATTGCCGGCGCCGAGCGCCATGAATTCGGCAGCGTCGCGCCAGGTGGTGATGCCGCCGATGCCGGAGATCGGCAGGCCATGCGTTTCCGGATCGCGCGCGATCTCGGCCACCATGTTCATGGCGATCGGCTTCACCGCCGGGCCGCAATAGCCGCCATGCGAGCCCTTGCCGTCGATGGTCGGCTGCGGCGCGAAACTGTCGAGATCGACGCCGGTGATCGAATTGATGGTGTTGATCAGCGACACCGCGTCGGTGCCGCCGGCCTTCGCCGCCCGCGCCGGCTTGCGGATATCGGTGATGTTGGGCGTCAGCTTGGTGATGACGGGCATGCGCGTGTACTGCTTGCACCAGCGCACCACCATCTCGATATATTCCGGTACCTGGCCGACCGCCGAGCCCATGCCGCGCTCGCTCATGCCGTGCGGGCAGCCGAAATTGAGCTCGATGCCGTCGGCGCCGGTCTCCTCGACCAGCGGCAGGATCGCCTTCCAGCTCTCCTCCTCGCAAGGCACCATGATCGAGGCGACCAGCGCCCGATCCGGCCAGTTCATCTTCACCTGCTTCATCTCGCGCAGATTGGTCTGTAGGTCGCGGTCGGTGATCAGCTCGATGTTGTTCAGGCCGAGCAGCCGGCGGTCGGCGCCCCAGATCGCGCCGTAACGCGGGCCGTTGACGTTGACGACCGGCGGCCCTTCTTCGCCAAGCGTCTTCCAGACCACGCCGCCCCAGCCGGCCTTGAAGGCGCGCTCGACATTGTAGGCCTTGTCGGTCGGCGGCGCGGAAGCCAGCCAAAACGGATTGGGCGACTTGATGCCGACGAAAGTGTTGCGGATGTCTGCCATGCTCATGCCCTCCCGTTAGAGGTCAGCGCCCGGTGGATGCTCTCGGCGGCGTCGCGACCCTGCGCCACGGCCGAAACCGTCAGGTCGTCGCCGCCGAAGATGCAGTCGCCGCCCGCCCAGACTTTCGCCAGCGATGTGCGGCCTTCCGCGTCGACCTTGATGCGCCCGCCCTCGAGCTCGATAGAGGCGACGCTGCCGTTGAGCGCCGCGGGCGTAAAACTCTGGCCGATCGCCTTGAACACCTGGTCGGCGGCGAGCGTCAGCCGCTCGCCGGTGCCGGCGAGCTTTTCGCCGTCGAACGCGGTGTATTCGAGCTCGATGGCCGACACCTTGCCGTTCTCGGCAATGACGCGCTTCGGCTGCAGCCAGTGG
>NZ_RZSL01000218.1:0-9184 GCF_003997355.1 Mesorhizobium sp. M1E.F.Ca.ET.041.01.1.1
CTTCCAGATAGTGGCCCCTCGTTGGGGAGGGGTGGCCCACGGACGGCGATATGCGTTCAGGCTGTCGGCGTCAAGAGCAAAGTTTTTGTCGCTGGCGGGATACTTGCATAGCCCCGACTACGCGCCCTGAAGCAAAAACGGCGGACCGGTGATCCGCCGTCGGCAATTTTCCAGGCTTTGTCGCTCACCAAAGGTCGTAGCGCAAACCCAGCTTGACCGTCTGATAATCGATGCCCTTGTGAACATTGAAGGCGCCGTTGTCATAGGCGACATATTTGCCGCTTGGGATCGAGAAATACTCGTAGCCGAGGTCGACGGAGAGATTTTTGCTGACCTGATAGGACAGACCCGCCCCGATCGAATAGGCCAGGTTGAACTTCGCCTCTGAGTCCTCGGAGCCACCATAGCCCGCGGGATCGTCACAGGTGAATCCGCCAGCACCGCTCGAATCCGGATCAACTTCCACGCATTTCCGTTCGCCCTGGGTCTTGAAATACTTGTTGTAGGCGATGCCGACGCCGCCACCGATATAGGGCGTGAGCCCGACATAGGTGCCCAGGTCCACATAGCCATTGGCCATCACGCTGTAGCCCTTGTTGGTGGCCCGGTTGGTGGCTTCGCAGTCTTCCGTGGCGGCAACTGACTGGATGATCGCTGTGCCGCCGACGATAACCAGGTTGTTCGTGTGACCGGCGCAGCCATTCGGCACCAGGGCGTGGTCGCCGAACTTATTGGTGGGCAGGATGCCGCCATTGAGCTCGACCCTGAGAAAGTCGTTCAGGTGGTAGCCCATGCCGATGCTGCCCGTGAACAGGCTGCTATCGTTGGTGAAACTCGTAGACCCGCTTGCCGATATCTGATGCTCAAACGGATGGCTGAAGGCGTAGCCGACATCGCCGCGCAGGTACCAGCCAGAGCCGACCTCGACCGGCTGATAATCCGGCGCCTGGTCGACATAGATCGGCGGATCGTAGTCGGCCGACAGCGCCTGTGTCGCCGGCATCAGCACGATTGCGGCGAGCGCCAGTGCGATACGCGATTTTGATGTCATGGTCCCCGGCTCCTGAAGTTGGCGCCAGTCGCGAACGCGAGCACAGCTGCCGTTTCTAGGATGCATTGTTAACCATACTGGTTAAGTGGCGGTTAAGGATAACAGCCGGTTACCGAATTGATTTCGATGACATTTTACCAACCGCGCGCAAACGAAAACCGCCCGGCTGGCGCCGGGCGGTTGGAAAATTTCCGGTCTTCGAAGCGATTACTTGGTGTAGATCGGCTCCGGCTCCGGTACGTAGGGTTCCGGCGGCGGGGCGCAGTCGGACCTGCCGAACTGATAGCGCAGGCCACCGCGAACTTCATGCACGTTGATGCCGCGATCGTAACCCGGGCCGACATTGCTGTCGGAAGCGTATTCGAACATCTTGCCGCCATTGATATGGCTGTAGCGGTAGCCGACGTCGAGCTTGACGCGATCGGTCAGGCAGTAGGAGGCGCCGGCCATGAGCGCGTAGGCAAAGCGCCAGCCCTTGCCGCCGGCATGCTCGAACGAGCCGTCGAGATCTGTGTTGTGCAGCGTGTCCCACTTGACCCAGGCGCCGCCGATGCCGGCGCCGACATAGGGCGTGACACCATGCCAGGTGCCGATGTCGACATAGGCATTGGCCAGAAGCAGCAGCGCCGAATAGGACGAGGTGTCGACGGAGGTACAGGGCACCCCGCCGGCGCAGAAGCCATCGGTCGAACCGCTGAAATTGGACTTGGCCAGCCAGTCGGCGGTGAGGTCGGTGCGGAAATACTGATTGACCTGGTAACCGACGCCGGCGCCGGCGGAGAAGGCGCCTTTCAGCTTGCCGCTGGCGAAGCTGCCCTGGGTCTGGGGCGCCGCGCCGTAGGTGATGTAGTCGCCGCCGCCGAAGCGCGACCAGTGGTAGTCGATATCGCCGCGGATGTACCAGCCGCCGACATCGACCGGCTGGGCCTCGACGACTGGCGGCGGCGCCTCTTCGACCGGAGGCGGTTCCGCGAGGTCGGCGGCAAGCGCCGGCCCGGCCACACCCGCGAACAGCGCGGCAAACAATGCCATTCTTGCTGTATTCAACATGCTGTCACCCCTAAGAAGCCTCGGGACGACATCGCCCGAAGTTGAACCTCGGCGTGGATAATGAAGTGCAAAAGTTAAAAGCCGTTTAACCGTACCGATTAACCACGAATCTATACAATTTTAGAGGGAATGCCGTTGTCCCCAGGCCGCTGCGGGTGCGCACGAAAGCCCGCCGGGCGGCGGGCTTGTGGATGCGGCGGGCTCGGCTGGCGCCGGCTGTCAGGGCAGTTTCAGGAAAACTGCGTAGCGGTGAGGTTCGGCGACTTCGCCGTGGCCTTCCGTCCGGAATTGCGTAAAAGCGAATAGTTAGGCGGCGCTGCGGGTTTCCGAAAGGATGCCGACGATGTCGTTGACGACGGTCTCGACCAGTTGCGGATCGTCGCCTTCGGCCATGACGCGGATGAGCGGCTCGGTGCCGGAAGGCCGGATGACGAGCCGGCCGGCCTTACCGAGCCGGTTGCGCGCTTCCTCGATGGCTGCCTTGACCGGCGCCTCCTCCAGCGGCTTGCCGCCGGAGATGCGGACATTCTTCAGAACCTGCGGAACCGGTTCGAACTTCTTCGACAGTTCGCTGACCGGCCGGTTCTGCCGCTTGATGCAGGCCAGCACCTGCAGCGCCGAGACCAGACCGTCGCCGGTGGTCGAGAAATCGGAGAGCACGATATGGCCGGACTGCTCGCCGCCGACATTGAGGCCGTGCGCGCGCATATGCTCGACCACGTAGCGGTCGCCGACCTTGGTGCGATGCAGTTGCAGCTTCATGTCGCCGAGGAAACGCTCGAGGCCGAGATTGGACATCACGGTTGAGACCACGCCGCCGCCGGCCAGTCGCCCGCTCTGGTGCCAGGATTCGGCGATCAGCGCCATGATCTGGTCGCCATCGACGATCGCGCCGTTCTCGTCGACGATGACCACGCGGTCGGCGTCGCCGTCAAGCGCGATACCGATATCGGCGCGCACTTCATGCACCTTCTTCTGCAGGCCGGCCGGATGGGTCGAGCCGCACTCCTTGTTGATGTTGAAGCCGTTGGGTTCGACATTGATGGCCACCACCTCGGCGCCGAGTTCCCACAGCGCCTCGGGCGCCACCTTGTAGGCGGCGCCGTTCGCGCAGTCGACGACGATCCGAAGGCCGGAAAGCGACATCGAGCGCGGCAGCGTGCGCTTGGCGAATTCGATATAGCGGTCGTGGACGCCGTCGACACGCTTGGCGCGGCCCAGACCATCGGAATCGGCAAGCGCAAGCTCGATATCCTTGTCGAGCATGCCTTCGATGCGCTCCTCGATCTCGTCAGAGAGCTTGTAGCCGTCGGGGCCGAACAGCTTGATGCCGTTGTCGTAGTAGGGATTGTGCGAAGCCGAGATCATCACGCCGATATCGGCGCGCAGCGAGCGCACCAGCATGGCGACCGCCGGTGTCGGAATGGGTCCGAGCAGGAACACGTCCATGCCGGCGGCGCACAGGCCCGACACCATCGCATTCTCGATCATGTAGCCGGAAAGCCGCGTGTCCTTGCCGAGCACGACGCGGTGCCGGTGATTGCCGCGCTGGAACGAAAGCCCGGCAGCCATGCCGACCCGCATGGCGACCTCGGCCGTCATCGGAAACTTGTTGGCGCGTCCGCGGATGCCGTCGGTGCCGAAATACTGCCCTGCCATGCCTGCCAATGTCCCCGTCGGTTTCAGCCGCCCGTAGTGCCATAATTGGGCCGCATCCGATCATCACATTTCGTGATTATATATTACCATTCCTTAGAAAAACATTGTCGCTGGCGGTTCAAGTGATTCGACAGCCTACCACGACCTCTCACTGTAGCGGCAATATACCGGCCGAGGCGAGCTTTTCTATCCAAAGCCGCCCGAAAAACCTTGTTTTCATCACCTTATCGGGAGCAACACACTTTGTGACGGCATCCGCGCCGGAAGCATCTGGCGCAATCCGAAGTTGAGAGCTATTGATTTGGTATAGGGACACCACCTGGCGGCAGCAAGGGAGAAAACGCCATGCTTATTCATAGACTTGCAACATTGACGGGCCTCGCCGTCGCAGCCTTCTTCGTGGCGGCGCCGGCCAACGCCCTGACCATGGCCGAGTGCAGCACCAAGTACAACGCGGCCAAGGACGCCGGAACGCTCGCCGGCCAGACCTGGAACCAGTTCCGCAAGGCCCAGTGCGGCAGCGACGCTTCGGCCGCGACCGACACCAAGGCGGCGACCGACACCAAGGCTGCTGAGACCAAGCCGGCCAAGAAGGCCAAGGAAACCACGGCCGCGACCGCCGACAGTTCGGCAAAGGGCCTGACCGCCAAGGAATGCAGCGCCAAGTACCAGGCCGCGAAAGCCGCCGGCACGCTGAACGGCATGAAGTGGAACGACTTCCGCAAGACCGAATGCGCGGCCGGCGCCGCCGCGGCGGCGACCGACACGAAGCCTGCCAAGGCGACCAAGACCTCGACCGAGGCCGCCGACAGCGGCAAGGGCCTGAGCATGGCCGAATGCAGCACCAAGTATCAGGCTGCCAAGACCGCCAACAAGCTGAACGGCATGAAGTGGAACGACTTCCGCAAGGCCGAGTGCGGCGCCGGCGCCTCCGACGACGACACCGTGCCGGCTCCGACGGAAGCGACTTTCACAAAGGAACCGGCGAAGCCGACCGTGACCGCTCCGAAGGGCGTGACCTTCCCGACCGCCATCTCGCCGAAATTCGCCACCGAGACCCCGGCCAAGGGCCGCATGCATACCTGCCTCGAGCAGTATTATGCCAACAAGGACGCCAACACGCTGAACGGCCTCAAGTGGATCCAGAAAGGCGGCGGCTTCTACAGCCTCTGCAACGCCAAGCTGAAGAGCTGATCCCGTAAGCTATTCGAAGAAAGAAGGCCCGCGAGCCGCAAGGTTCGCGGGCCTTTTTGTTGCGCATCGCGCTGATCGAAACACCCGGATCGGCGGGTGGGTAGTTCGCGAAGGGTTGTGCTGCCCCTCACCTGCCTGCCGGCATCCTCTCCCCGTATAGTGACGGGGAGAGGGGCGCTCTCATCGGCGGTTTCGCCAATCGCCAGCGTTGCAGGAAGAGAGCCAGCGCAGCCGCGGTGCCCCTTCTCCCCGTCACTATACGGGGAGAAGGTGCCGGCAGGCGGATGAGGGGCAGCGCCGGCTTCGAAGAATGGGCACGCAGACGAAACGGCCGAGAGACCGCCGCTGGTCAACACTGAATTTCAAAGCAAAACGCCGCGGTTTGATCCGCGGCGTTCCAAAGTTCCTTTGTTCTCTTTCGAACTAGCCCTGCGGCTGCGGTTCCATGCCGCCTTCGGGCTCGGGGCCCTTCTTGCGGCGGCCGCCGGTGCCGGCCTTCGGCACGGCTGAGCCACGGCTCGGCGGCGTGTCGTCGCCGAGGTCGCGGGCGGGCTTATGGCCGGCGATCAGTTGCTTGATCTCGTCGCCGGTCAGCGTCTCGTATTCGAGCAGCCCTTCGGCGAGCGCGATCCAGTCCTTCTTCTTCTTGGTCAGCACGGTTTTCGCGGTGGAGTAGGCGTCGTCGATCAGCCGGCGCACCTCGGCGTCGATGATCTGCGCCGTCTCTTCCGAGATGTTCTGCTGGCGCGCCACCGAATGGCCGAGGAAGACCTCTTCCTGGTTGTCGCCATATGCGACATGGCCGAGCTTGTCGGAGAAGCCCCAGCGCGTGACCATGGCCCGCGCCAGCTTGGTCGCCTGCTCGATGTCGGAGGAGGCGCCGGAGGTGATGTTCTCCTTGCCGAACTTGAACTCCTCGGCGACGCGGCCGCCCATCATGATCGCGAGCCGCGAGATCATGTATTTGTAGCTCATCGAATAGCGGTCGCCTTCCGGCAACTGCATGACCATGCCGAGCGCGCGGCCGCGCGGAATGATGGTCGCCTTGTGCAGCGGATCGGCCGTCGGCACGTTGAGCGCCAGGATGGCGTGGCCGGCCTCGTGATAGGCGGTCAGTTCCTTCTCGGCCTGCGTCATCGCCGACGAGCGGCGCTCGGCGCCCATCATGATCTTGTCCTTGGCGTCCTCGAACTCGGCCATGGTGACGAGCCGCTTGTTGCGGCGCGCCGCCATCAGCGCGGATTCGTTGACGAGGTTCATCAGGTCGGCGCCGGAGAAGCCGGGCGTGCCGCGCGCGATGACCTTGAGATCGACATTGGGCGCCAGCGGCACGTTGCGCACATGCACCTTGAGGATCTTCTCGCGGCCGACGATGTCGGGGTTCGGCACCACGACCTGACGGTCGAAACGGCCGGGCCTCAGCAGCGCCGGGTCGAGCACGTCGGGCCGGTTGGTGGCGGCGATCAGGATGATGCTTTCGTTGGACTCGAAGCCGTCCATCTCGACCAGCAACTGGTTCAGCGTCTGCTCGCGCTCGTCATTGCCGCCGCCGAGGCCGGCGCCGCGATGACGGCCGACAGCGTCGATTTCGTCGATGAAGATGATGCAGGGCGCGTTCTTCTTGGCCTGGTCGAACATGTCGCGCACACGGGATGCGCCGACGCCGACGAACATTTCGACGAAGTCCGAGCCGGAGATGGTGAAGAACGGCACATTGGCCTCGCCTGCGACGGAGCGGGCGAGCAGCGTCTTGCCGGTTCCGGGCGGGCCGACGAGCAGCACGCCGCGCGGGATCTTGCCGCCGAGCCGCTGGAACTTCTGCGGATCGCGCAGGAACTCGACGATCTCCTCCAGGTCTTCCTTGGCCTCGTCGACGCCAGCGACATCCTGGAAAGTGACGCGGCCATGCGCCTCGGTCAGAAGCTTGGCTTTCGACTTGCCGAAGCCCATGGCGCGGCCGGAGCCGGACTGCATCTGGCGCATGAAGAATATCCACACGCCGAGGATCAGGATCATCGGCAGCCACGAGATCAGCATCGAGAACAGCGAGCCGGAGCCGTCGTTTTCAGGCTTGGCGTTGATGGTGACGTTCTTGTCCTGCAACCTGGAGACCAGCGACGGATCGCCGGGCGAATAGGTCTGGAAGCCGTTGGCGTTGTCCGTGTAGTTGCCAAAGATACGGGGGCCGGTGATGGTCACGCTTTTGACTCGGCCCGAGCCGACATCCTGCAGGAACTGCGAATAGGGAATATCGGTAGTCGCACCGCGCGTCTGCGGCGTCTGGAAAAGATTGAACAAAGCGATGAGCAGGACCGCTATGATCGCCCAGAGCGCAAGATTGCGATAATTCGGATTCATCTATTGTCCTGTTGGCGTCCGCATGCGGACCCACGATGGTGATGGAAGCTTGGGCCTAACATAGGGAGAGCGCCTCCCCTTGCCAAGCATAACAGCATGCCTCGGTTAAGCTTTCGCCCATGCTCCGCCGCGATCATGGCTGGGAAAAGGCGATGGCGGCAGCGGCGGCGCGCCGATCAGCGTGGCGACGGCGGCGGCGGGCTTGAGATCGAAGGACGGCAGGAAGCGGGCAAAGGGCGCCACAACAGGTGCGATCGGGATCGGCGGCGGCAAGGCATCGCCGCCAGCAAAATCAAGGCATTCGCCGTCGCGCCACAGCGCGGGTTCGGCGGCCAGCGCCATGCGGCGCAGGTTTGCCGGAGCACCACCCTCGGCGACGCGTTTGGCCGCGGCCGGCCCGAGGGGCGCGATCACCAACCCGCCCGATCTGTCGCTCAATGTGATCCGCCGCCGGCCGTCCCAAAGCATGCCATCCACCGCTGGAGCGGCGGCAGGCAGATTGCGGGCCTCGCGATAAAGGAAGATGCCGGTGCGGCGCGCGTCGACCACCGTCCGCGACAATGTGGCGCAAAGCGGCCCGGACCGCAGCCGCTCGAACAGGGCGCGGGAGCGCGCTTCGTCCGCAAGGAAGGAGACGCCGCCGACCGTGGCGAGCAGCATGCGCAACGCATAGGTGGCGCCTTCGCTGTCGTCGCTGGCGGCGAAAGCGCGGTCGAGGCGGATGAGACCGGGAGACGGTTGGCGGGCAAAAGCACCGATCTGCATGGCCGCCCGCCGGCCGAGCGCCTCACGCTCGGCCGCGGCTTGCCTGGTTCGCGCGATTGCCGCCTCGAAACGCCGTTCGCCGTCATCTGATGCGAGGGATGCCCGCACGCGCGGCCGCTCGAAACGCTGGTCGACATTGGTCGGATCCTCGATCCAGCCGATGCCGCGGCGCTTGAGCATCTCGCGCAATACAGCGCGGCGCGTGCCGAGCAGCGGCCGGGCGATCCATACCCGCCAATCGTAAAGCGTGGCGGGCGCCATGCCGGCGAGGCCGCGGCCCCCGCCGCGCGCGTCCTCGGCGCGAGTTCTCTCGTCGCGTGCCCCTTCGTCGCGGGCTTGCCGCATCAGCACCGTCTCCGCCTGGTCGTCGGCGGTGTGGCCGGTCAGGATCAGGCGGATGCCTTCCGCTTCGGCAGCCTCCGCCAGCAGCCGGTAGCGCGCCTCGCGCGCGGCGGCGGGCAGGCCCGTCGACGGCTTGCGGCCGGACCAGGTGAGCGTGCGATGCGCGATGCCGCGCTCGGCGCAGAGCTGGGCCACGGCTCGCGCTTCCGCCGCCGAGCCTGGTCTCAGGCCGTGATCGATCGTCACCGCAAGCAGCTTTGCCGCGGACTGGGTTCGGTCGAGATGGTCCTTGAGGATAAAGAGAAGGGCGGTCGAGTCGCTGCCGCCGGATACGGCTGCAACGGCGCCGCTGGAAAAGTCGAAGTCTGAAAAAATTCGGTCCGAAAGGTCAGGCTCGGTGTCGAGCATCAGTGCATGTCGCCCAAACTTGGTCCCGGTTCTGGGACAGCGACATGCAAGCTAGCACGACGCCAGCGCCTTTTCCTGCTTGATACGTTCCTTCAACGTGCCGGAAACATCCGGATAGCGCTTGCCGATCTCGTTGAAGGTGGCGCAGGCCACGTCGTTCTGCTTGAGGCCGACCAGCGACACGCCGAGCTTGAGCAGCATGTCGGGCGCCTTCTTGGCCTTCGGATACTCCTTGCTGGCGCCAAGGAACACCTCCGCCGCGTCGCGGTATTTCTGCTGGCCAAGCAGGGACTCGCCCAGCCAGTAATGCGCATCCGCCGCCTTCGCGTCCTTGGGGAAGCGCGAGATATGATCGCG
>NZ_RZSL01000219.1:0-9150 GCF_003997355.1 Mesorhizobium sp. M1E.F.Ca.ET.041.01.1.1
CTGCAGGATGAGCTGCGTGTTGCGGGCGATCCGCGCCGAATGATCGGTCGGCAGCGCCATCGCCTCGTCGAAGGAATTGGTGTGCAGCGACTGGGTATGCCCCTGCGTCGCCGCCATCGCCTCGATCATCGTGCGGGTGATGTTGTTGTAGGGGTCCTGCGCCGTCAGCGACCATCCGGAAGTCTGGCAATGGGTGCGCAGCGACAGCGAGCGATCGTCCTTCGGCGAAAAATTCTTCTTCATCAGGCTCGACCAGAGCAGCCGCGCGGCCCTGAGCTTGGCGACCTCCATGAAGAAGTTCATGCCGATCGCCCAGAAGAAGGAGAGACGCGGCGCGAAGCGGTCGATGTCGAGCCCGGCGGCGACGCCGGCGCGGGCATATTCGATACCGTCGGCAATCGTGTAGGCGAGCTCGAGATCGGCCGTCGCGCCGGCTTCCTGCATGTGATAGCCGGAGATCGAGATCGAATTGAACTTCGGCATATGCCGCGAGGTGTAGGCAAAAATGTCCGACACGATCCGCATCGATGGCTTCGGCGGATAGATATAGGTGTTGCGGACCATGAACTCCTTCAGGATATCGTTCTGAATGGTTCCCGCTAAGTCCTTTTGCGCGACACCCTGTTCCTCGGCCGCAACGATGTAAAGCGCCATGATCGGCAGCACGGCGCCGTTCATCGTCATCGACACCGTCATTTCGCCCAGCGGAATGCCGTCGAAGAGCTGGCGCATGTCGAGGATGGAATCGATCGCCACGCCGGCCATGCCGACATCGCCGGCAACGCGCGGATGGTCGCTGTCATAGCCGCGATGGGTGGCAAGGTCAAAGGCGACCGAAAGCCCCTTCTGGCCGGCAGCAAGATTGCGCCGGTAGAAGGCGTTGGATTCCTCTGCCGTCGAGAAGCCGGCATATTGCCGGATGGTCCAGGGCTGCTGGACATACATGGTCGGATAGGGGCCGCGCACGAAGGGCGGCAGGCCGGGATAGGTGTCGAGGTTGGCGAGGCCCTTGAGGTCGCCCTGCGTATAGAGATGCTTGACCGCGATGCCTTCCGGCGTCATCCGCTGGCCCTTGAGATCGACCGGTATGCGGCGCGGCGCCGACCAGCCGATCTGGCTGAAATCCGGGATCATGATCCGGCTCCGATAGACTGATCGATACGCACTGGAAACAGCGGCTCGCACACGGCCACGCCTTCCGTCAGCGCAGGCCGACGCTCGGCCTTCAATATCTCGACCGGGCGCTCGCTGCCGGCACGGAACAGGGTGGTGCCGATGATCGAGCGCGTCCCGGTCCGGTATGCGGCATTGCGCTTCGCGGCAGCCGTCTGCACGCGGTTCTGGATATAGCCCTGCTGCAGGCTGTCGAGCACCCCGCCCTCGGCTTCGATGCGCTGGAATTCCTCCCAGGCCGCAGCGCAAAGATCCTCGGTCAGCGCCTCGACCGCGCCGGAGCCGCTGGCCGGATCGGCGACATGGTGGAGATGGCTTTCATGCGCCATGATCAACTGCGCATTGCGGGCGACGCGGCGGGCAAAGCCGGCCGGCAATCCGTGCGCGATGGAGTGCGGCAGGATCGAGATCGAATCGGCGCCGCCGGCGGCCGCGGCGAAGGCGGCGATCGCGGTGCGCAGGATGTTGGTTTCCGGATCGGCAACCGTCATCATGCGATAGGAGGTCTCGGCGTGGACGTTTGCCGTCGAGGCCGGGATCGAGCAGGCTTCCTGTATGCGCGCCCAGAGCTTGCGCAACGCCCGCACCTTGGCCATCGACAGGAACTGGTCCTGGTCGACGCTGAGCGCGAAGCCGATATAGGGCGCGGCATAGACCAGTGGCTGACGTGCCTTCTCGAACATCCTGAGATAGGAGACGGCGGACGCCATCATCGTGCCGAGCTCCTGCGCCTCGGTGGCGCCGGCATTGTGGAACACGCGGCCGTCGGCTTCGAGCAGCGCGCCCGGCACGCCCATCGAGAAGAAATGCGCCAGCGACTGCGGCATCGATTCCTGCAGCGCCTCGATCGAGGTGCGCAGCCGCCCGGTGCCGGCGAAGATCGCCGCCGGGTCGATGCCGAAGGAAAGGTTGAGCTTTGTCGGATCGGAGCGGCGCCGGGTCAGGAAGGCAAGCAGCCAGTCGGCCACGGCGCGGCTCCAGGGATGCGCGTCGATGCGGACCTGCACACGGTTGAGCGGCACACCGTCGAGCACCGTCTCCAGCGCTTCCGCGGTGCGCGGCAGGCCGTAGCCGAAGGCATTCGGCGCGCCCTCGAAGACAAGCGACAGCCCGGTAGCGCCCTGCGCAATGTCCTCCAGCGCCTGCGCGCTGGCGCGAGCGATATCCGGGTCGTCGATGCGCTGGCTGACGATCCAGGGCAATGTCGGGTTGGTGCGCACCAGCGGCTCGGCGCCGGCCGAACGTTCGCTGAGCGGCTCGATGCGGATGCCGTCATCGGTGTGCGAAACGAGCTTCTCCTCGAAGGAGCCGCCGGCAAGCGCCTTTTGCGCCAGCGCCAGCCAGCGCTTGGCGTCCGGGTTCGGAAGGTCGACATCCCTGGTCAAGGCGCCGGCGCCCATCGCACTCCTCGTCTCTTGCCGCATCAGCCACCAGTCTAAAGCATGTCTCCCGAAAGTGGGAACCGGTTTCGGGAAAAAGACATGCGTAAAATCAAAAACCTAAAGCGCACGAGCGAATCTGAAAGATCGCGACGCGCTTTAAGGTTCTCGGCCGGATATCACAATGCGACATCCGTCGCCGTTGTCCCCGCAGCCGCTAACCGATTGCCAAACATGCTCGAAATCCGCAAGCTCGGTAAGATCGATTTCGATGGCGGCCCCAAATTCGATGATAGGCCTCCGTTTCGATGATGGGCCCCCGTTTCGATCATTGCCATTGTCGCCCGGCCACGGCGTTACTATACCTCCGATAAGGCCGGGCGTTTTTTGACGGAACAGATTGCGGAGACCGACATATGGCTGACGACACCAGCATCTTCATCGGCGCCAGCCGCAAGCCCGACGATTCCTACCAGCGCGCCGAGGAATTGCTGCTGCGCTACGGCAACCGCCACGGGCTGATCACCGGCGCCACCGGCACCGGCAAGACGGTCAGCCTGCAGGTCCTGGCCGAGGGCTTTTCCAACGCCGGAGTGCCGGTCTTCTGCGCCGATATCAAGGGCGATCTGTCCGGCATCGCCCTGATGGGCGAGGCCAAGGATTTCCTGGTCAAGCGCGCCGAGCAGGTGAAGCTCGATCCCTACCAGTTCCAGGAGTTTCCGGTTATCTTCTGGGACCTGTTCGGCGAGCAGGGCCATCCGATCCGCGCCACCATCTCGGAGATGGGGCCGCTGCTCATGTCGCGGCTGATGAACCTCACGGAAGCGCAGGAAGGCGTCATGAACATCGCCTTCCGCATCGCCGATGAAGAGGGTCTGCTGCTGCTCGATCTCAAGGACCTGCAGGCGTTGCTCGCCAACATCGCCGAGCGCGCCGACGAGCTCAGCGCCCGCTACGGCAATGTCACCAAGCCGTCGGTCGGCGCCATCCAGCGCACGCTCCTGGTCCTGGAAAGCCAAGGCGCCGCGAATTTCTTCGGCGAGCCGGCGCTGCGCATTGCCGATCTCATGCGCACCACCCGCGACGGCCGCGGCGCGGTGAGCGTTCTGGCTGCCGACAAGCTGATGATGAACCCCAGGCTCTACGCCACCTTCCTGCTCTGGCTGATGTCGGAACTGTTCGAGGAATTGCCCGAGGTCGGCGATCTCGACCAGCCCAAGCTGGTCTTCTTCTTCGACGAGGCGCACCTTCTGTTCGAGGACGCGCCCAAGGTGCTGGTCGACCGCGTCGAGCAGGTGGTGCGGCTGATCCGCTCCAAGGGCGTCGGCGTCTATTTCGTCACCCAGAACCCGCTGGATATCCCGGAAAAAGTGCTGGCCCAGCTCGGCAACCGCGTGCAGCACGCGCTGCGCGCCTATACGCCGCGCGAGCAGCAGGCGGTGCGGACCGCGGCCGAGACCTTCCGGCCCAATCCCGATTTCGACTGCGCCACCGCGATAACCCAGCTCGCCACCGGCGAGGCGTTGGTCTCGATGCTGGAGGACAAGGGCGTGCCGGCCATGGTCCAGCGCACGCTGATCCGGCCGCCATCCTCGCGGCTCGGGCCGATCACGCCGGACGAGCGCCGCAAGATCATCGCCGAAAGCCCGGTCACCGGCCAGTACGACCAGGTGGTCGATCGCGAATCGGCCTTCGAGATGCTGCAGAAGAAGACCAAGGAAGCGCAGGACGCCGAGGCGCAGGCGCAGCAGCAGAACAGCGGCGGGTCGCGCTGGACAATCCCGGGCTTCGACGACGTTTTGGGGTCTGGCAACCGGCGGTCCTCCAACCGCCAGACGGTGGCCGAAGCCGCGATCAAATCGGTGGTGCGCTCGGTCGGTTCGTCCGTCGGCCGCGCCATCGTGCGCGGCATCCTGGGCAGCCTGGCCAGGGGGCGGTAAGCACTTCGGACCTACTTTAAGCGGGGGCGCCGGCTTGAGGCGCTTTCGGCTGAGAGTGCTTGGGCTGACTGCTTTGGAGTTCGCGATAGGCTTCGTCGGAGGGATAAAAAGAAACCCGGCGTGCTGAAAATTCGATAGCCGCCTTCAAAATGCCGTTTGACCTCTTCATCGGTGTCAGTCGACGGAGGGCATGTCCCGCGCGCCGTCGGTCCTGCGAAGTTCCTGTGCTTCGTCCGGGATTTATTGTATTTTAGCGGGAATGAAAATTTAACGCTGTAATTTATTGGTGGACGGCGGGGGAGCGCCAGATGGAGAAATTCAGCTTCGATGGGCCGCCCGTGGGCGACGACGCCGACATCTCGGCCGAATGTCAGCGCCAATTGCTGTCTCCCATCCACGAAATCGTCAAAGCGGCAGTTGCAGCCGGATGGAGCAGGGAGGATGTTCTTCTGGCTATGGTCGAGTTATCTTGGGATATGTATGAGAAGCGTCGGGGCGAACTTTAACAACCTGCCGAGAATCGGATAGCTCTGTCCTATATATTTCTATTCTATATTATGTCTTTTCATAACCGCCGGTTCGGACGGCAAGGACCAGGCCTTAGGCCTGACGGATGTAGATGAAGCCGCTGTATTAGATAACGCTCAAGTAAATCGAATCGCGCTGCCGATTTTATATCAAGGTTCTTGGCTTCGGCCCGTCGATGGGAGAGCCGCGCCATCCGCGGGCCAAGAATCTCGCCAACTTTCCCCATCAACGATGTTCTTACTTTTCACCTCGCGTTAAAATTTTTCTTCACATACAAATGTTCTCTTCCCTATCCACTTTATGCCCGCTACCCTGATCTTGGGTTAACTAAGCGGGGAATTTTTCAAGCAGCCGTCCGAACTCCTGTCTGCCTGCCGGCAGGCACGGGATTTCGATCGGCTGGCAAACGGCCGGGGCGTGGCGGGATGACATATGCGGGCGAGGCTCGGAAAAGCGGCGACCACCGGGCCGCCGCTCGGGAAGGGGCGGCTCGGCATGTCCTGGACATAATTCCAGAAAGCGCGGGTCCGAGACGGGCCACCATGCGAGGGAGCGTCATACACTCCATCCGCAGCCCTGGATCGCAGAGGTTCCTGGCCAAGGAGCACTCCGTCGGGATCATGCTGGCGCCGGCGCGCAAGTTGAGAGCATCGCTCGGCAGCGACAGGATCATGGAATACGATGCGCCGGCCGGATGTCTCGCCGTCAATCCGGCGGGCGTCGACAGCAGCCTCACCTGGGTGGAAACCAGGGAAAACGCGGTCATATCCATTTCTCCCGAAGCGCTGTCGGACCTGGCTGCTCACGAGTTCGATTTCGCCGATGCGGAGCTTCAGCCGCCTGCGTTCGGCACGGTTGACCTCTGGGCTCTCAGCATAGCCCAGAGGGTCGCTGCCGAACTGACTGGGGAGGCACCGCCGAATGAGCTTTATCTGGACTCATTGGTCACGGTGTTCGGCGTTCATCTGCTCCGCACCTACACAAGCCGCAAGCGACAGTTTGCGCCGCCTAAGGGCGGCCTCTCCGCCAATGGCGCTCGACGCGTGCGGGAATACCTCAATGAAAATTTCACGCGGAAGGTACTGGTCACCGAACTCGCGTCGGTCGCAGGCGTTTCGCCGAATCATTTCATCGTAAGATTCACCATGACGTTTGGAATGCCGCCTCACCGGTATCTGATCAATCTGCGCCTGGACCTCGCGGACAAGCTGCTCGTCGAGGGCAGGCTTCCGGTCGCGGACATCGCCTACCTGGCCGGGTTCTCCGACCAGGCTCACCTGGCCTCAACCATGAAGAAATACAGGGGAAAAACACCAAGCGGGATACGATTCGGAAGGTAGCGGTTGGTGGACTCGGCGGCAGTGGCGGCATGCCCCGAGCAGATCCCGGCAATGGCCGTCAGGCAGAGCGAAATGCAGAACTACGCTGGTTTCCCGAAAGACGACTCCGAAGCTCCGCTTCCCGGTGTGAAAGGCGGTCTCTCCCTGCGCGCCTCGGCGAGGGTGAAGGAATTTCTGGACGCCAACTTCACCCGGAAATTGTCGGTGGCCAAGATCGCGGCTGTCGCCGGCCTTTCGCCGCGCCACTTCATCCTGGCATTCGCGAAGACCTTCGGACAGCCGCCGCATCGATACATTATCGAAAGGCGGCTTTCTTTCGCCGAGGCGCTGCTCGGCAAGGGTGATTTGTCGATTGCGGAGGTTGCTCATCTGAGCGGATTTTCGGACCAGAGCCACCTGACGGTCACCATGTCGAAATACCGGAACAGGACCCCCAAGCAGGTGAGGCTGCAACGATAGTCTTTTGTCGCGGCGCGCGCCTCATTTCACCGTGTGAATGGTCATGGATATTCGGCAGCCGAAAGTTGTGTGGCGGATCGGCCACAATTGCCGCGAGGCAATCAAAGACCGGAATTTCCTACAAAGATTCCGGAATTTTTCAAAATACCTCCGTCGCGAATATGCCCATGCCTTGGCGTGTGGGAAATCACTCGGTGCGCTGTGGACCTTTCCGGCAATCATTCGATGCGGCGTGTTGGATCATCCACGGACATCGAGTTCGCGGAAATCGAGGTCTTTGCGCCGACGGTCGAGGCAAGCTGGGCCGCACTGCAGCGTCGGTATGCCGACAAGATCACCGATGCGGAGATCGATCATCTCTTTGCCTGTTTCGTACTTGGGCTGACCTCTCCGGTTTACGCCGAGCGTGAACCGGTTCTGCATTTCGAACTCTGTCGGGCGCTGGTGGCGATCAAGCTGTCGCCGGAGCGGGCCAACACTGCATTGCACGCGGTTCCCGAACCCACGCAGCCCTGGGTCGCGAGCGCCTGCGATCTGATTGAAAAACAAGGCGCCAAGATAGGTCTCTCACTGCGAGAGAAGACGCGTAATTTCGATGATTTTTTGACCGCCGAGGCGAGTGATGCGGCACATCAGGGCGCCTCGGCAATTACGAGGGAAAACCAGCATGACCAGATGTGTCGAGGGGTAAGCAAGGACTGAATTCCGTCCCGGATTTGCCGGAAACTGGATCTCGGGCGCGGCCGACAGCCGTTCGCTGCGCCGCCGTCTGATGGCGGCGCTGCGCAATCGCGTGCTTGGCATGCAGCGCAGGGGCATGGGGCTCGGCACACTCGGCGCCGGAGGGGCCTTGGCCTTCGCTCTCTATGGCTCGGCCCCTGCGGCCCCCTGTGCCGCGACCGTGCTGCCGGAAGAACCGACCTGTCCAAACTGCGGGCGGGTCTTCGTCGAGTTCGCGAGCAAGGCGACGAAGCGCCGGTGGCTGAAGCTCGGCTGGAGGCCGGCCGCTGCGGCGGCGTTGGGCGCGTTGGCGCTGTCGATTTCATCCGCGGCACCAGCACAAGCGCAGAGTTATACAGCCGGCGGTGGCACCGTACAGAGTGGGGCCGTCGACGGCATCGCGATCGGCTGTAGTGGTTTCACGGCGACCGTCACCGCAGCAGCCACCAGCGGTGGCATGGCGATCGGCTGTCGCGCGGTTTCTGGTGGAGCGAATTCCCAGGCTATTGGCGTCGAAGCCACCACCAGCGGCCAAAGCGCCGTCGCGGTGGGAACGAGCACCGACGCCGTGGGAAATGCATCTGCTTTTGGTGCTCTCGCTCAGGCGACCGGTATTGGGTCGTCCGCCATCGGCTTCAATTCCACCGCGAGCGGACTGCGCGCCAGCGCTTTCGGCGCAAACACCGTTGCGTCCGGATTGGATTCCATTGCCCAAGGTAGCAGCGCCAGCGCGGGCGACCAGAATGCCGTCGCGCTCGGCTTCCAGGCGAAGGCGACCGCGTTGAACTCCCTCTATCTCGGTGCGCGCACCGTCCCAACATCGGGCGCCCTTGCACAGAGCGCCATCGCCATCGGCACGGATGTGACGGCATCGGTGGCCGATGCCACCGCGATAGGACGCCAGTCCGTCGCCAGCGGCGGCGGGTCCTTTGCTGGGGGCCTCCTCGCAAGCGCAACTGCCATCAATGCGGTCGCCTTGGGCCCGAACGCGGCCGCGACCCAGGCAAACGCCCTTGCTTTAGGCGAGTCCTCCACTGCCAGTGGTGTGAACAGCACCGCGATCGGCGGCGGGGCGCCCTCCAGCGGGGGTCAAGCGATCTCTTTGGGCATCAACGCGAACGCGGGAGCTGACGACGCAGCTGCGATCGGAACACGGGCCCAAGCCATCGGCGCCACCTCTCTGGCCGTCGGCTACCAGTCGGCCGCCAGCGCCACCAACGCCGTCGCGATCGGCCCCCAAGCCAATACGACAGGTCTCGACGCGGCAGCGCTTGGCAACGTCGCCACGGCTTCGGGCGATTTCTCCCTCGCCTTGGGCAATTCGGCAGTGTCGAGCGGCGTAGGCTCGGTCGCGGCGGGATCAGGCGCCCAGGCCACAGGCGTCTCCGCCTCGGCCTTCGGCAACAACGCGACGGCGACCGCTGCAAACGCAACCGCTATGGGACTTGGCGCAACGGCGAGCGCCCAGAACGCCACCGCGATCGGCACAAGCGCCAAGGCCGATTCCGCCGAAGCGGTCGCCATGGGCACCAACGCGGTGGCGACCGGCGGCAAGGCCGTCTCGATCGGCTCCGGCAACACGGCCTATGGCGACGGCGCGGTCTCGATCGG
>NZ_RZSL01000021.1:0-26679 GCF_003997355.1 Mesorhizobium sp. M1E.F.Ca.ET.041.01.1.1
GATGTGGATGCTTTCCACCAAGATGATGCCGGCCGTCGCGGAAGATCAGGTAGATCGGGAACAGCACCGCGACGGCGGCCTGCTCGATAGCCGCATCGGCCTCACCGTCATGCTGATGCTGATCAACCTGCCGATCGTGATCTGGATGCTCTATACCTACTTCCGCGAGATTCCGGGCGAGATCCTCGAAGCGGCGCGCATGGACGGCGCCTCGCTGTGGAACGAGATCATCTATGTGCTGACGCCGATGGCGGTTCCGGGCATCGCCTCGACCATGCTGCTCAACATCATCCTGGCCTGGAACGAGGCATTCTGGACGATCCGTCTGACCACCACGGACGCAGCACCCCTTACCGCCTTCATCAGCTCCTTCTCCAGCCCGCAAGGCCTGTTCTGGGCCAAGCTCTCGGCGGCCTCGACACTGGCGATCGCGCCGATCCTGATCATGGGCTGGTTCAGCCAGAAGCAGCTGGTGCGCGGCCTGACATTTGGCGCCGTGAAGTAAGAGCGCCGCAAGCGGCGGACGACGAAATCCCCGGGAGGAAACCATGGGAAACATCACGCTCAAGAACGTCTCCAAGTCCTTCGGGTCGACGACGATCATTCCGAACATCGACCTCAATATCGAGGACGGCGAGTTCGTCGTGTTCGTCGGCCCGTCAGGTTGCGGCAAGTCCACGCTGCTCAGGCTGATCGCCGGGCTGGAGGACGTGAGCGGCGGCATCATCACCATCGATGGCCGCGACGTGACCCAAGAGGCGCCGGCCAAGCGCAAGCTTGCCATGGTCTTCCAGTCCTATGCGCTCTACCCGCACATGACGGTCGCCAAGAACATCGCCTTCCCGCTGAAGATGGCGGGCGAGGACCAGGCGACCATCGACAAGAAGGTGAAGGACGCAGCTAGAGTGCTGAACCTCACCAACTATCTCGAGCGCCGCCCTGGTCAGCTCTCCGGCGGCCAGCGCCAGCGCGTCGCCATCGGCCGCGCCATCGTGCGCCAGCCGTCGGCCTTCCTGTTCGACGAGCCGCTGTCCAACCTCGACGCCGCCCTTCGCGGCACCATGCGGCTGGAGATCAGCGAGCTGCATCATCAGCTCAAGACGACGATGATCTACGTCACCCACGACCAGGTCGAGGCCATGACCATGGCCGACAAGATCGTCGTGCTCAACGCCGGCAACATCGAGCAGGTCGGCTCGCCCATGGAGCTCTATCGCACGCCGAAGAACCTCTTCGTCGCCGGCTTCATCGGCTCGCCCAAGATGAACCTCATCGAAGGCGCGCCGGCGGACAAATACGGCGCCAAGACCATCGGCATCCGGCCCGAGCACATCAACATCTCGACCACGGCTGGCGACTGGAAGGCGACGGTCGGTGTTGCCGAGCATCTCGGCTCCGACACCTTCCTGCATGTCCAGACGGATGGCATCGGCACGATTAACGTGCGTGCCGACGGCGAGGTCGCCGTGAAGCATGGCGACACCGTCTATCTGACGCCCGACAAGACCAAGCTCCACCGCTTCGGCGCCGACGGCAAGGCGCTGGCCCAGTGAGGACGGGGCAGTGAGGCTGAAAGGCAAATCGGCGCTGATCACCGGATCGGCGCGCGGCATCGGCAGGGCCTTCGCCGAGGCCTATGCGCGCGAAGGTGCCACGGTGGCGATTGCCGACATAAACCTCGAAGCGGCGGAGGCCACCGCGAAGGCGATCGGGGCGGCAGCCCATGCGGTCAAGCTCGATGTCACCGATCAGTCCTCGATCGAGGCTGCGGTGAAGGCGGTCGAGGGGAAGGCGGGCGGCGTCGACATCCTGATCAACAACGCCGCGCTCTTCGACCTCGCGCCCATCGTCGAGATCAGCCGGGCGAGCTACGATAAGCTCTTCTCCGTCAATGTCGGCGGCACGCTGTTCATGCTGCAGGCCGCAGCCCGCTCGATGATCGCGCGCGGCAAGGGCGGCAGGATCATCAACATGGCGAGCCAGGCCGGGCGTCGCGGCGAGCCGCTGGTCGCGGTCTACTGCGCCACCAAGGCAGCCGTGATTTCGCTCACCCAGTCGGCCGGGCTCGACCTCATCAAGCACCGCATCAACGTCAACGCCATCGCGCCCGGCGTCGTCGACGGTGAGCACTGGGACCACGTCGATGCGTTGTTCGCCAAATATGAGAACCGGCCGAAGGGCGAGAAGAAGCGCCTGGTCGGCGAAAGCGTTCCCTATGGCCGCATGGGCCGGGCCGAAGATCTGACCGGAATGGCGGTTTTCCTCGCCAGCGACGAGGCTGAATACATTGTCGCCCAGACCTACAACGTCGATGGCGGCCAATGGATGAGTTGAAGTGGATGAGTTGAGGGGGAAGGCGCTTCTCCCTTCCTCCGGGGAGGATGCGTCACGGGGCAGGTGAGGGGCAGCACGGAACAACCGGCGCCGTCCCTCACCGCTCAGGCGAATTGTTGGGCTGCATATCGGCCGAAGGGTAAAGTAAGATGACCGTGAAACTCTCTTCCTCGAATCTCGCAAAGCTTCCTTCGAAGGTTTCCGGCCCGAAATACGACCGCTCCTCTCTGAAAGCCGGCATCGTGCATTTCGGCGTGGGCAACTTCCATCGCTCGCACCAGGCCGTCTATCTCGACGACCTGTTCAATTCCGGGCTCGGCCATGACTGGGCGCTGATCGGCGCCGGCGTCTTCGAGGGCGAGAAGGCCGGCCGCGCCAGGCTTCAGGAGCAGGATTGGCTGACCACGGTGGTCGAGCAGGACCAGGGCCATATGAGCGCCCGCGTCACCGGCGCGATGATCGATTTCCTGATGCCCGGCGACGCGAAGGCGATCATCGAGCAGCTCGCCGACCCGGCGATCAGGATCGTCTCGCTGACCATCACCGAAGGCGGCTATTTCATCGACCCGGCCTCGGGCAAGTTCAATCCGGCCCATCCCGACATCGTTGCCGACGCGCAGCCGGGTGCCGCGCCGAAGACCGTCTTCGGCATCATCCTGGCCGGTCTGGTGCGCCGCCGCGCCGATGGCATCGTGCCCTTCACCGTCATGTCCTGCGACAACATTCCTCACAACGGCCACGTCACCTCCGACGGCGTCATCGGCCTTGCCCGGCTGATCGACGAGGATCTAGCCGACTGGGTAAGGGACAATGTCGCTTTCCCGAACGGCATGGTCGACCGCATCACGCCCGCCACCACCGACCGCGAGCGCGGCATCCTGGCCAGCGATTTCGGGCTGGAGGACAACTGGCCGGTGTTCTGCGAGCCGTTCAAGCAATGGGTGCTGGAAGATCGTTTCACCGCCGGCCGACCGCCGCTGGAAAAGGCCGGCGTGCAGTTCGTCAAGGATGTCTCGCCTTACGAGCTGATGAAGATCCGCATCCTCAACGGCGGCCATGCCACCATCGCCTATCCGGCAGGCCTGATGGACATCCATTTCGTCCACGAGGCGATGCAGGAGCCGCTGGTGCGCGGCTTCCTCGCCAAGCTGGAGCGCGACGAGATCATCCCGACCGTGCCGCCGGTGCCGGACACGGTGCTGGAAGATTACTACCAGCTCATCGAACGCCGCTTCTCCAATCCGAAGATCGGCGACACCATCCGCCGGCTTTGCCTCGACGGCTCCAACCGGCAGCCGAAATTCATCATCCCGACCATTGCCGACCGGCTGAAGGCGGGGAAAAGCGTCGCCGGGCTGGCGCTGGAATCGGCGCTCTGGTGCCGCTACTGCTTCGGCACCACGGACAGCGGCGCCGTCATCGAGCCCAACGATCCGAGCTGGGACCGGATGGAGGCGACCGCAAAGGCGGCAAAAACCGAGCCCGGCGCCTGGCTTGCCATGGACGACATCTATGGCGATGTCGGCCGCTCGCCCGTCTTCGCCGACGCCTTTGCCCATGCGCTCGACGTGCTCTGGGCCAACGGCGCGCGCGAAACCTTGACGCGCTATCTCGCCGGCAAGCTCTGAAGGCACCTGGAAGCCGATTGGATGACGCCCGAACTGGTCATCTTCGACTGTGACGGCGTGCTGGTCGACAGCGAGGCGCTCTCGGTTTCGGCGTTGCTCGGCATGATCGAGCTCGCCGGCGGCGCGGTCACCGAGGACGCCGCCTACGAGCACTTTCTTGGCAAGAGCATGAAGAGCGTGCGCGAGATTCTCGGCCGCGATTTCGGGCTCGAAATCAGCGACCAGCATCTCACCGCCATGCGCGCCGACCTGATGCGCAAGTTCCGCGAGGAATTGCGGCCGATCCCCGGCATCAAGGAGATACTGCCAAGGCTTGGCCTGCCCTTTTGCGTTGCCTCTTCCGGCACGCTGGAGCGCATCCGCTACGCCCTCGACGTCACCGGGCTGCTGGGCATGATGGAGCCGCATCTGTTCAGCGCCGCCATGGTGAAGCGTGGCAAGCCGGCGCCGGACCTCTTCCTCCATGCCGCCGCCACGATGCGGACAAAACCGCGCAAATGCCTGGTCGTCGAGGACAGCCCGGCCGGCATCGCGGCGGCGCGGGCGGCGGGCATGCGCGTCTTCGCCTTCACCGGTGGCTCGCATGCGGACAATCCCGCCTTGAAGGCGCGGCTTGCGTCGACCGAACCGGACTTTATATTCGCTGACATGCTGCAATTGCCCGATCTGATTGCAGGCCTGGGAGCGAGAGTAAAAGCATCTTGACGACGAGTTTCGTTTGCGCGGTCGATGTCGGCACCGGGAGCGCTCGCGCGGGCATTCTCGACTCGCACGGCAATCTGCTCGGCCGCGCCGAACGGCCGATCGCCATGCATCAGCCGAAGCCCGATCATGCCGAGCATGATTCGCAGGATATCTGGTCGGCCGTCTGTGCCGCCGTGCGCGCCGCGCGCGAAAAAGCCGGCGTCGCCGCATCGGATATCGTCGGCATTTCCTTCGACGCCACCTGCTCGCTTGTGGTGCGCGACAGGCAGGGCGGCCAGCTCAGCGTCTCGGTCACCGGCGAGAAGCGCTGGGACACCATCGTCTGGCTCGATCACCGCGCCATCGCCGAAGCCGACGAATGCACGCGAAGCGGCCACGCCGTGCTCGACTATATCGGCGGCGTGATGTCGCCGGAAATGGAAACGCCGAAGCTGATGTGGCTGAAGCGCAACCTGCCCGGCACCTGGAACGAAGCCGGCTACCTATTCGACCTAGCCGATTTCCTGACCTGGAAGGCGAGCGGCTCGCTCGCCCGCTCGCAATGCACGCTGACCGCCAAATGGACTTACCTCGCCCATGAGAAGACGGGCTGGCGGCGCGATTTCTTCGAGCTCGTCGGTCTCGGCGATCTTTTCGAGCACGGCAACCTTCCGGAAAAGGCGAGCCCGGTCGGCGCCGATATCGGCCCGCTGACGACGCAAGCGGCTGCCGATCTGGGCCTGACCGAGAAATGCCGCGTCGGCGCAGGCGTCATCGACGCCTATGCCGGCGCGCTGGGTGTGCTCGGCGGCTTCGCCGGCGACGAGACCGACATCAGCCGGCATCTGGCGCTGATCGCCGGCACCTCATCCTGCGTCATGGCGATGTCGCGGGATCCGCAGCCCTTCGCCGGCGTCTGGGGTCCGTATTATGGCGCGGCGTTGCCGAGGCTGTGGCTGTCGGAGGGCGGCCAATCGGCCACGGGCGCGCTGCTCGACCATATCATCCGCTGGCACGGCGCCGGCGGCGAGCCCGATGCGGCGATGCATGCGAGGATCGCCAGGCGCGTCGCCGAGCTGCGCGCCACTGAAGGCGATGCGCTGGCGGCGAGGCTGCATGTGCTGCCGGATTTCCACGGCAACCGATCGCCGCTTGCCGACCCGCACGCGGTCGGCGTCGTCAGCGGCCTGACGCTCGATTCCTCCTTCGACAGCCTGTGCAAGCTCTACTGGCGCACCGCCGTCGGCATCGCGCTTGGGGTGCGCCATGTGCTGGAGGCGCTGAACGAGAACGGCTACCTGATCGACACGCTGCACGTCACCGGCGGCCATACCAAGAACCCGCTTTTGATGGAGCTCTATGCCGACGCCACCGGCTGCACGGTCATCGAGCCTTTGGCCGACGAGGCGGTGCTGCTCGGCACCGGCATGGTGGCGGCGACGGCCGCCGGGCTTTACCCCGACCTGAACGCCGCCTGCATGGCCATGCAGCAGGGCGGCAAGACGCGGCCCTCCAACCCGGCCGCCGGCGCCCGCTTCGACCGCGACTACCGGGTCTTCCTCGAGATGCACCGCCAACGGCAGGCGCTCGATGCGATAGAGTAAGCCGAAGGCCGGTAGGGTTTACTGCTTGCGCAGCGACAGGCCTGTCGCCGCGTCGAACAGATGGATGCTTTCCTCGTCGAATGTGTAGCGCACCGCCGCGCGCAGCTCCGGGCATTCGCGGGCCGGAACCAGCGCGCTGATCTCCTTGCCGCCGGAGCCGAACGTCACCAGCGCGTCATTGCCGTGGAATTCGATGAGATCGGCCGTGCCTAGCAGCAGGTTGCTGCCCGCATCGGCATTCGCCGTCTTCAGGTCCGGGGGCCGGATGCCGAGCACCGCCCGATCGCCGTGTTGCAGATGAAAATCCGAGCCGCTGACGACCAGAACGGTTCCGGCACCATTCAGGGTCCACCCGCTCCTTTCTCGGCCGACCGTCACCTCGACAAAATTCATGTTCGGCGTGCCGATGAAACCGGCCACGAACATGTTGCTCGGCCGGCGATAGATTTCCGCCGGCGATCCGATCTGCTCGATCACGCCGTCCTTGAGCAGCACGATGCGGTCGGCAAGCGTCATCGCTTCGAGCTGGTCATGGGTGACATAGACGGTCGTGGTCTTAAGCGACTGGTGCAGCCTGGCGATCTCGACGCGCATATGGTTGCGCAGCTTGGCGTCGAGGTTGGACAGCGGCTCGTCGAACAGGAACACTTTCGGCGTCTTGATCATGGCGCGTGCGATCGCCACGCGCTGCTGCTGGCCGCCGGAAAGCTCGGTCGGCTTGCGGCCGAGATAGGGCTCGAGCCCAAGCGTCTTCGAAACCGCCTCGACCCGCTTCTTGATCTGGGCTGCCGGCACCTTCTGCCGCCTCAGCCCGAAAGCGATGTTGTCGAAGATCGTCATATGCGGATAGAGCGCGTAGTTCTGGAACACCATGGCGATGCCGCGGTCGCCGGGTTCGAGGTCGTTCACCACCTTGCCGCCGATCGACACCTCGCCGCCGCTGATGTCCTCCAGCCCCGCGAGCATCCGGAGCAAGGTCGACTTGCCGCAGCCGGACGGGCCCAGGAACACGACGAACTCGTGTTCCTCGATCGCAAGGTTGAGGTCGCGGATGACGGTCGTGGCGCCATAGGCCTTGTCGACATGGGAGCAGGTGATCGCGGACATGGGTCAGCCCTTCTCGCCGGTGAGCAGGATTTGCAGCTTGACGTCTTGCGGGTTGCCCTGTGCCGCCCGCTCGAACGCCTTGATGCTGTCCATGAAATCGTAAGTGCCGGTGATCAGCGGCTTGAGGTCGACCTTGCCCGAGGCAATCAGCTGCAGCGCGCGATCGAAGATGTTGGCGTAGCGGAACACCGTCTCGATACGCACTTCCTTCGAGATCGCCGCCGGCACGTCGAGGCTGACCGGTTCGACCGGCAGTCCGACCAGCACCACCGCGCCACCGGGGCGCACGACACCGAACAGATTGGCGAAGGCCTTCGGGCTGCCGCTCGCCTCGAAGACGATGTCGGCGCCCCACTTGTCGGTCGCGGCCGCGACGGCTTCGACCAGCGACTGCTCGCCGATATTGACCGGCACGATGCCCGGATACTGGGCGGCGATCTTGAGCTTGGGCGCGGAGAAGTCGGAGATCAGCACTTTCGAGCAGCCGCCGGCCAGGGCAGCCAGCGCGATCATGATGCCGATCGGTCCGCAGCCGACGACGACGGCGACGTCGCCGGGAACGATCCGGGCGCGCGTTGCCGCCTGCATGCCGATGGCGAACGGCTCGACCATGGCGCCTTCGGCAAAGGAGACATTGTCCGGCAGCTTGTAGGTGAAGGCGGCCGGATGAACGGCTTGGGGCGCCAGCACGCCATGCACGGGCGGCGTCGCCCAGAAGCGGACATCCGGATCGACATTGTAGATGCCGAGCTTCGTCGCACGCGACGACAGGTTCGGCACGCCGGGCTCCATGCAGACGCGGTCGCCGACCTTCAGGCTGGTGACATTGGCGCCGATTTCGACGATCGTGCCTGACGCCTCATGGCCGAGCACCATCGGCTGGCGCACGATATAGCTGCCGATCGCGCCATGCGTATAATAATGCACGTCGCTGCCGCAGACGCCGACCGTATGGATGGCGATCCTGACGTCGTCCGGACCCATATCGAGCGGCAGCCCGATCTCGCGCAGCGACAGTTCGCCTTTTTTCTCAAGTACCAGTGCCTGCATCGGCCAATCCTCGCATCAAGTCTTTTTTTGCCGGAAAACGGAATTCAGAAAGCCGCTCAGCACGCCGAGGAACAGCAGCGGCGGCAGCGACAGAAGCACGACCGAGGCGTTCAGGATCCCCCACGGCACGTTCATGCCTTGCTGCGAGAGCTCCGAGGCCACGATCGGCAGGGTCTTGGCGTTGGAGCTCGACAGCATCAGCGCGATCAGGAACTCGTTCCAGACCAGCACGAAGCTGAAGGCGATAGCGCCCGCGAGCGAGCGTGCTGCGACAGGAAGCGCAATCCGCCAGAACACGGAGTAGGCGCCGTAGCCATCGACGAAGGCCGCCTCCTCGACCTCCTTCGGCACGCCCTGGAAGGCGGGAATCGCCAGCCACATGATCACCGAGATGGTGAGCAGCGAGTAGGTCACGATGAGCGCCGGCAAGGTGTCGTAGAGACCGACTTGAAGCCATATCACCATCAGCGGTATCGCGACCGCCACCGGCGGCAGGAAGCGCAGCGACAGCACGAAGAACTGGATGTCGCCGGCGAAGCGATTGGGATAGCGCGCCACCGCATAGGCCGCCGGCAGGCCAAGCGCGACGCCGATCAGCACGGCGGAGCCGCAGGCGACGACCGAGTTGTAGAGCCCGGTCAGCACGCTGTCGCGGCCGAGGATGTAGGAGATGTTGGCAAGCGTCGGCGTGAACACCAGGCGCGGCACGCGCGTGATGATGTCGACATTGTTCTTCAGCGCATTGAGCGCCGTCCAGACAAGCGGGAACACCGCCAGGAAACCGGCCAGCGCCAGTATGGCCTTGGCGATCAGGCGGCCCAGTCTTGTCGGATATGGTCTCATGACTGCACCCGCTTCCACAGGAAGGTGAAGGTGATAACGGTCGCGATCATCATCAGAACCGCCATGGCCGAGGCGTAGGAGACCTTGCCGGACTCGATAAAGCCCTGCGAGAAGGCATACATGTCGAGCGTTTCGGTCGCCACGCCCGGGCCGCCGCGCGTCATCACATAGATGAGGTCGAAGGAGCGCAGCGACTCGATCATCTTGACGAACATCAGGCTGATCAGCGGCGCCTTGAGCATCGGCAAGGTCACATAGGCATGGATCTGCCAGCGCTTCGCATGGTCGAGCCGCGCCGCTTCGATCGGCTGCGGCGGCAAGGTCTCGAGCAGCTTCAGCGCGATGACGGCGAAGAACAGACCCCACTGCCAGACATCGACCGAGGCGACGGCGAACAGCGCCGTCGAGGCCTTGGACAGCGGGTCGAAGATCAGCCCACCGGTGATCAGCCGGTAGGGATAGGTGGCGATGCCGTAGAGCGGGTGGTAGGCGAGCTTCCAGACGAAGGCCGCCGAGACGCGCGGCAGCAGCACCGGAATGATGAACAGCAGACAGTAGACATTGCGCAGGCGCGGCGAGGCGACCTCGAACATGAGCACGCCGAGCCCGATCGCCACCGCCATCGTTGCCACGACGGTGACGACCTCCCATTTCACCGACACCCAGACGGCGTTGAGGAAGCGGCGGTCGAGGAAGAGATCGGCGAAGTTCGAGAACCAGACCCAGGAATAACCCGGCGCGCTCAATTCGCGGTTCTGCAGGGCAATGACGATGGCATAGAGCGTCGGCACCATAGACAGCACGAGCAGGATGGCGAGCGTCGGAACGAGAAAGGTGACGGGCAGGGAAGAGCGTCGGCGCATTGCCTATCCTCGGGAATATCGGAGCAATTCCAGGAAAAGTGTGACGCGGTTTTCCGTCAGGAATTGCGTTCAAACAAAATGATCGGATCGCTGGCGGGACCCGCGGCGCACGGGTCCCGGCATTCCGACGAATGCCGGCGACCGCGCGCCGCGGGCGGGAGGATTACTTCTTCTTCACCAGCTCGTTGGCGTAGGTCTCGAGCTCGTTGAGGCCACCCTTGATGTCGGTGCGGGTGCCGGTGACCAGCTCCTCGAGGATGATGCCCCAGCGGTCGCCGAGATCGGGCCAGCGCGGATCCTGCCAGAAGTTCACCGCCGTGACCTTGCCGGTGTCGGCCAGCGCCTGTCCGAGATCGGCGCCATAGATGTCGGCGAATTCCTTGCTGGAGAGGATGCTGGTGCGGTTGAGCTCGCCGAACTGATGCGCGTCGAGCCTGCGCTTCTCGTTCTCCTTCGAGGTCGCCCAGGCGATGAACAGGCCGGCGCACTTCTTCGACGCTTCGTCCGCATTGGCCTTGGTGCCGATGGCGAGCCCATGTCCGTAGCCGCCGCCGGGCAGCGGCGAGGGCGGCGGCAGGAAGCCGACCTTGCCGACCACCTGCGAGGTCTTCGGATCGACCGCCATGCCCGACAGCGGCGTCGATTCGACGAGGATGGCGACCTGGCCGGAGAGGAAGGCGCCGGTCGATTCATCCCAGCTGCCGGTCTGCGTGCCGGGGGCCGAGTCCTTGAACAGGTTGAGGTAGGTTTCGGTCGCCTTCACTGCCGCGTCCGAATTGAAAGCCGGCTTGCCGCCGTCGAACCATTTGCCGCCATAGGCTTTGAAGAAAGGCATCCAGCGCCAGACATTGGCGCCCGAGCCGCGCGCGCCGCGCAGCGCGATGCCGTAAACGCCCTTGTCGGGATCGTTCAGTTTCGCCACGTCGGCGATCAGCTCGTCGAGAGTCTTCGGCGGCTGGACGCCGGCGGCCTCCAGCACATCCTTGCGGTAGACCATCAGGTCGCCGCCGCCGGTCAGCGGCGCGAACCAGATCTTGCCGTCATAGGTGGCTACTTTCTGCCGGCCCGGATCGAAGTCGGCGAAGTCGTACTCGGCCGGATAATAATCGGCCAGCGGCGCGATCCAGCCGGACGAGGCGAACAGCGCGACATTGGCCTCGTCGACATAGTAGACGTTGTAATTGCCGACCGTGGAGGCGTCGGCGCGCGACTTGGCCCGCCGGTCGTTCTCGTTGAGGTAGTCGATCTGGAAGGAAGCGCCGGAGAGCTTCTGGAACTCGTCCTTCGAGTCCTCCAGAAGCGTCAGCCCGTCGCGCGGCTGCGCCAGCACCTTGACCGGTGCCGAGCAGACCGGCGCCTGCGCCAGTGCCGCGGTGGATACGGAAGCGGTAAGCACGAACGCTGCGCCGAGGCTGGCAGCGAGCCGATTTGATTTCATTGATTTTTCTCCTCCAGGAACATTCGCGGGAAGCGGAGGTCCTCGGGCCAAGCGACCCTCACCGTCGCCCGGGCGACCTGCCACCCGTCGCCAAAATGAGGAGTTGGATGGGACGAGGCTAGAAGCCTTGTTGCGGCGAACCTGTACTTTTATGCATTGTGCGGCGCAAAAAATGGCACAGGCAGAGTCTGTCTTTCACATGAGTATCAGTGTCGTCGGGAGTAGCTGATTTCGAGCTGGTCAGGCCCGCTGTGTCAGTCGCTGCCGCGACAGCTTGCGGTAGGATGACGGCGTCATCTTGTGCTTGCGCAGGAAGGCGCGGTTGAAGTTGGAGATGTTCATGTAGCCGACCTGGAAACAGATGTCGGTGATCGGGATATCGGTATCGGCAAGAAGCTTGCAGGCTTGCCAGAGTCTCAGCTTGGCGACGTGGTCGCTGAAGCTGTTGCCGGTGTTCTTCTGAAAGAAGCGAGAGAATGTGCTTTCACTCATTTCGGCAAGTGCGGCCACTTCCGGCAGCTTCAAATCTTCGGCGAAGTGCTGGAAGAGATAGGTCAGCGTGCGCTGGATGATGTCCAGCGAGGCGGCGTCGAGCACCGGCGAGAAATCCGGCGACGACAAGAGCTCATATTCATCGGTCTTGGCCAGCAAATCCACCAGTTCGAGGAACAAGCGGAAGCGGGTGAGCCCTTGCACGGTGCCCATCCGCTCCATCAGCTCCGCCCCGTCGACCGCGGTGCGGCCATGGAAGACCATGCCGCGCAGCGACCGCTCCAGAAACGGCTCCAGCTCGCGCAGCTCCGGCAGCAGCCCCGCCGAGCCGCGCAGCCGCTCCGGGTCGAACTGCAGCACTATATCGCGGCCCTCGATCAACTCTCCCGGCTGCACCGCCGTCACCCAGTCATGCGGCAGGCCGCCGCCGACGATCGTCAGGTAGCCCGGCCCGAACTCGCCGATATGGTCGCCGACCAGCACGACGCCTGAGGATTTCCTGAGCAAATGGATCTCGTATTCGGGGTGAAAATTCCAGACGTTACGCTCCCACGGATAGTCGTCGAGCCGCCACAGGAAGCTCTCGCTCGCTTCGGTGACGATATGCTCGAAGGCCGGCACCGTTCGCGGGATCGCGGCCGTGTTCTTTCTGCGTCTGAACGGCATCCATTCCTCCCGGCATCTCACGCCGGCTCTGTGTCTTCGGACATCCGTAGCAGCACCCTGCGGGCAAGTGAACGCAGCCGCCGTTCGGCCTTCATGCTGGATCAACGACTGGCCGCTCCTCCTCCCTTGCCAATATGTCGCATTTCGTTCACAAGACGACGCAAACGGCGCCATTTTGCGCCGTTTGCGTGCGGCTTCCGGGCATGATCCCGACGCGCCGTGGTCTGAAGAGCGGAAAATGTCTGCGATCGAAGCCGGCGCTCGCGCGCCGGAAAATCTTTGGCGTCAGGAAATCAGGGCGACGCTGGCGCTTGCCTGGCCGATGGTACTCACCAATCTCGGCCAGACCGCCATGACCGCGACCGACGTCATGATGATGGGCCGGCTGGGGCCTGACACATTGGCCGCCGGCGCGCTCGGCTCCAACCTCTATTTCATGCCGCTGATCTTCGGCCTCGGCCTGATGCTGGCGACCTCGCCGATGATGGCGACCGAGCTCGGCCGCCGCCGCCATTCGGTGCGCGATCTGCGCCGCACCGTGCGCCAGGGCCTGTGGCTGGCGATCCTGATCTCGATCCCGATCTGGCTGTTCCTCTGGCATGGCGAAGAGGTGCTTTTGGCCATGGGCCAGAAGCCGGAGCTCGCGCATCAGGCCGGCATCTACCTGCACTGGCTGCAATGGGCGGTGCTGCCTTTCTACGGCTATATCGTCCTGCGTTCCTTCATCTCGGCGCTGGAGCGGCCGGGCTGGGCGTTGATCATCGTGTTCGTGGCGGTTGCCTGCAACGCCTTCTTCAACTGGGTGTTCATGTTCGGCAATCTCGGCGTTCACGCGATGGGCATTGCCGGATCTGGTCTCGCCACCTCGCTATCGAGCACGCTGATGTTTGCCGGCTTGGCCGCCGTGGTGCTGCTGGAGAAGAAGTTCCGTCGCTATCGCCTGTTCGGCCGCTTCTGGCGCTCCGACTGGCCGCGCTTCCGCGGCCTGCTGAGGCTCGGCCTGCCGATCGCCGGCATCCTCGCCTTCGAGGTGACGATCTTCAACGCGGCGGCACTGCTGATGGGCCTCATCGACGCGGATTCGCTGGCAGCGCATGCGATCGCCATCCAGATCGCCTCGATCTCCTTCATGGTGCCGCTCGGCCTTAACCAGGCGGTCACCGTGCGGGTCGGCCTGGCGCATGGCGCCGGCAATCCGGAAGGCGTCTCGCGCGCCGGCTGGACCGCCTTTGTCATCGGCGTCTCCTTCATGGCGCTGATGGGGCTGGTGATGATCCTGTGGCCGCATCTTCTGATCAGCGCCTTCATCGATCTCGCCGATCCGGGCAATGCCAGGGTGATCGGGCTTGCCGTGTCGTTCCTGGTCTTTGCCGCGTTGTTCCAGATCTTCGATGGCGCGCAGGCGGTGGCCGCCGGCATGCTGCGCGGCCTGCACGACACCAAGGTGCCGATGATCTATGCCGCGATCGGCTATTGGGGCGTCGGCCTGCCGCTCGGCGTGCTGCTCGCCTTCCATTTCGGCCTCCACGGCGCCGGCATCTGGATCGGCCTGGCGTCGGGGCTGGCCGTGGTGGCGGCGCTGCTGCTGGTGCGTTGGCTCAGGCGCGACCGCATCGCGCCGGTGCTCTCCTTCGGGCATTGATCGACCGGCGATCCTGCGCCTTTTGCGTCTTACGGTTTGCGACCGATCACGGCGCCGTTCGCGGCGGGTGCGTCGAACCAGACCGTCTCGATGTTGCGGAATCCGGCTTCTTCGAGCCACGCCGAATATTCGGCCGGCGTGTAGTTTCGCCCTTCCGTCTCGATCAGCATGTTGAGGCTCATCAGCGCAGCCGGCGCCGGCCCGGTCTTTTCGTCATTGACGAGAAGCTCGCTGATGACGACTGCACCGTCGCTCGGCAAAGCCTCGAAGGAGCGGCGCAGGAGGGTGCGGTCCTTCGCCTCGTCCCAATCGTGCAGGATCATCGACAGGAGATGCACGTCGTGATCCCTGGGAAGCTGTTCGAAGAAGTCGCCGCCGGCGGTCTCGATGCGGTCGGTCAAGCTGGCCTCGGCGATTTTTCCCGCGGCGATCGCGGCCACATGCGGCAAGTCAAACACGGTCGCACGCAGTGTCCCATACTGTTTGCAAAGCTCGATGTCGTACGCGCCCGATCCGCCGCCGATATCCAGAAGGCGGCGGAATTGACCGAGATCCACGGCTTCGCCGAGCTTGCGCGCGGTCATCGTGGAGAGCGAATGCATCGCCTCCCAGAAGAGTGCCAGCATCGTCGGATCCTCGCCGTCAAACATCGAGGATTGCACTGCCGGGTCCCACGTGGTTGGCCGGTTGGTGCGCAGCGCCTCGGCAAGTCTGCCCCAGCCCGGATAGAGCCGCTTGTCGGCCATCTGCACGAAGCCACCGAAGTAATACGGCTTCCCGCGCACGAGATAGGCTTCGCTTAGGGGCGTATTGCGATAACGGCCGTCCGCTTTCTCCAGAAGCCCGAGCGCAGCGCAGCCGGTCAACAGCATCTCGGCCGGGCGCGGATTGAGACCGGTCGCCTCCGCCAGCTCCGCAACCGTTGTGCCGGCGCCGCCGGCAAGGTGACTGAACAGGCCCAGCTCGTGTGCTGCAGCCAGGGTCTTGAAAGCCCAGAAGCCGGTCGAAAGTGCCATGAGCGGGACGGCGGAAGGAAGCTCTTGCGTGGTGACGATCGGTTGATCGGCCGCACGCAACCTTGTCTCGCCTGAGATCGGCTGGCGGGCATGCGTTGTCGTGTGCGTAGCGGCGTGCTTGTGGTCGGGCATGGCGCTCTCCTCAGCTGTTGACGATGATCCGGATGCCGAAGGCGGCGCTCAAAGCGCCGAAAGCGCGGTGGCCACACATCGGCACGAGATCGATCGCACTCTCATCGAGTTTCTCGATCGGGCGCATGCCGGCGATCGGAGCGAATTCTCTGTCTGGTATGCAATCACCTCCGCTTCATGCCCGTTCCGGATCAGCCCCGACCATAACCGAGAATATCGTAGCGGGTTCCGTTCCCCGGTTACGCCAGGCATGACGCGTGCCGTTCTGTACGACGACATCGCCGGGCGTGAGGTGACGTTCCTCGTTATCGTCCAGTTCCAGCCAAAGCTCTCCCGACAACAGGACGATGTAGTCGATGGTTTGCGTTGTGTGCATTCCGGGGTGCTCCGGTTCGAAGGTCTCGGCCAGGCCGGGCAGTCTGCTGGCGTATTCGGCACCCGCGGCGTCCCAGTCATTGATGGTTTCCAGAACGCTGTCGGGCGGGAAGACGACCTTCATGAACCGGGTCTCGCCCGGCGCCGCAACGAGGGAGGTTATCGACGGGACCGGATCCGTTACTTTCCCCGGTATGGCAGGCTCGTTTTCGGTTGCCCAGAGGGTCGACACCACCAAACCGGGCACGTGCATGAAGACTTCGCGGTGGGGCTCGACAAAATTGTAAAGGAAGCGGGCTCGTCCGTCCCGGTCCTGTCCCGTTACGATGCGCTTGAATTCCATCTTTTCTCTCCGCTTGACTTGGACAAACGCGACTGCAGGACGCTTGCCGGAGGGTCTCGCAACTGCTGGGCTTCGCACGTTGCTGTTCCCAACATAGACGCCCGGCGAGTTGACGGAATGACAATGTTCCATCAAATTCTGCCAATGGATGAAGGCAGGTCTATCGCGCCGCCGGAACCTAGGTGCGTCGCCTTTGTGCTCATCGGCGATATGGTCGCGCTCGACCTTATCGGCCCGCTCGAAGCCTTCACGGTGGCACGCGCGCATCCTTCGATGGGTGGCCGGGATCCCTATCTAACGCGCATACTGTCCGAGTCGGGCGGTCCCGTCGCCACGCGGAGCGGACTTCCGATAGCGACGGAACCGGTGGGGGCGTTGGACGGTCAGGTGATCGACACGCTGATCGTGGTCGGGTGCGGCGGCGGTCGCCTTCCCGCCGGCTCGGACGCATTTCTAGAATGGCTGCGCACGCGGGCTTCGAGCATGCGCCGGCTCTGTTCGACCTGCACCGGCGCCTTTGCTCTCGCGGAAGCCGGACTTGCCGATGGCAAGACAATCACCACCCATTGGCGTTGGCTGGACGAGCTGGCTCAAATCCGTCCGGCGGCCAAAGTCAAGCGCGGGCCGATCTACATCAAGGACGGAAACCTTTGGACGTCTGCCGGCGTGACCGCCGGGATCGACCTTGCTCTGGCATTGATCGAGGAAGACCTCGGACGACCGGTCGCAATGGACGTTGCGCGGACCCTCGTCGTCTATCTCAATCGCCCAGGCAATCAGGAGCAGTTCAGCACGGCGTTCGAGGCGCAGACCCGGGCTGATGGATCGATTGCCGACCTCATCACGTGGATATCGAGCAATCTTCGTGAAGAGCTCTCGGTGGACGCACTTGCGTGCAAAGCCTCCATGTCGCCAAGGACGCTCGCGCGCAGGTTCGTGCAAGAAACCGGTCGGACGCCCGCCAAGTTCGTCGAGCAATTGAGACTGGAAGCTGCCAAACGTGCCCTGGAAGACGGCAAACTCCCGCTCAAGGGGATCGCGCGCCTTGTTGGTCTGGGGGACGAGCAGAGCCTGCGCAGGGCGATGCCAGATCGTCCGCAATCACTCCAAGCGAATATCGCGCGCGTTTCCGACTCTTGTAGCTACGGCTTAGAGCAATTCCAGGAAAAGTGCGTAGCGGTTTTCCGTCAGGAATTGCGTAGAAACAAAGAGGCGGAGCGATTCGGCGTTTCCGTGAAACGCTGTAGGGCAACCCATCCTCCGATCAACCGGCGCGGATGCGTGTAACAATTGTCGGCCCGTTGACGGGGTTTGCTCATATCGTGCAAGGCAACGTGGAGTATCACCGCCGCATCAGCGCGATGTGCTCGTAGCTCAGCGAACTGCCGCGCGCTCGAGCCGCCGTGCATATTGCGTCAGCGGGAAGCACATGACGAAGAAGATCAGCGCCACCAGCCCGTAGACGGTGAACGGCTCGAAGGTCGCGTTGTTGATGGCATTGGATGTCCTCACCAGTTCCTCGAAGCCAATGATCGAGGTCAGCGCCGTCGATTTGATGAGCTGCACCAGGAAGCCGACGGTCGGCGCGCGGGTGATGGCGAAGGCCTGCGGCAGGATGATCAGCCTCAATTCCTGCAAATAGTGCAGCCCGAGGCTGGCGCCGGCGTCCCACTGGCCGCGCGGCAGCGCGTCGACGCCGCTGCGCCAGATCTCGGCGAGATAGGCGCTGGCGAAGAAGGTCAGCCCCAGCATCGCCGCTGTCCATGGCTCGATGCGCAGCCCCAGCATCGGCAGGCCGAAGAACATCAAAAAGAGCTGCATCAGGAGCGGTGTTCCCTGGAAGAGCGCGATGTAGCCGGAGGCGATCCGCCGGATCCATTTGTTCTTGGCGATGCGGAAGAACAGCACGATGAGCCCGACCAGCGCGCCGCCGACGAAGGCGGCCAGCGATAAAAGCACCGTCCAGCGGGCGGCAAGCAGAAGGTTGCGCACTATGTCCCAGAAGGTGAATTCGATCATGACACGCCGGCTCCGAGTGCGCGGCGCCCGCCGCTGACCAGCAGCCGGCGCAGTCCCATCGACAGGCCGAGATAGACCAACGTCACGACGAAATAGGTCTCGAAGGCGCGGAAGGTGCGCGCCTGCAGCATGTCGGCTTCGTATGTCAGTTCGCGCACCGCGATCTGCGACACGACCGCCGATTCCAGCATCATGATGACGATCTGGCTGGTCAGCGCCGGGTAGATCACCTTGACCGCCTGCGGCAGCACGATCTTGATGAAGACCTGGCGAGGCCTGAGGCCGAGCGCAAGCGCCGCTTCAGTCTGTCCGCGCGGCACGGCGTCGAGACCGGCGCCGACGATTTCGATCGTGTAGGCCGCCATGTTGAGCGTCATCGCCAGCATCGCGGCAAGGATCGGATCGAGCCTGACGCCGAGGCTGGGCAGCCCGAAGAAGATGAAGAACAACTGCACCAGGAACGGCGTGTTGCGCATCACCTCGACATAGGCGGCGATCGCCAGTCGCAGCGGCTTCGGACCGTTTCTTTTGCCGGCGGCGCCCAGGATGCTGAGGAAGGTTCCCGCCAGCGTGGTGACGACGATCAGCAGGACCGTCGTCGCCGCGCCGCGCGCGATCGCGCCCACGGCACCCGCAAGCCAGCCGAAGTCGAGGCTGTAGCCCATGGCGATTGACCTTGTTGGAAGCGCGTAGCGCAGGAAACAAGTGCGGGAGCGGTTCAGCTCTTCTTGCGGCGCTGAACCGCTCGGGAGATCAATCCTTGAGGTTGTCGGGATTAAGCGGCGTCTTCAGCCAGGCCTTCGAGCTCTCGTCCAGCTTGCCGTCGGCGAGCATCTTGGCGACGGCGTCGTTCACCGCCTTCTTCAGCCGGTCCTCGTTCTTGTTGAGGCCGATATGCGAGGGCGAGGTGAGCAACTGGAACTTCTGCTCCGGCTTCAGCGCTTCCTGCTTGGCCAGCACCTGCGCGCCGACGTCGTTGCCAACGACCATCAGTTGGGTCTGGCCGGAGATGAAGGCCTGGATGACGGAATTGTAGTTGTCGAAGCGGCGGATGTCGGCCGAAGAAGGTGCCGCCTCGGTCAGAGAGGTATCCTCCAGCGTGCCGCGATTGACGGCGATCGACTTGTCGGCGAGGTCGTCCTTGCCTTTGACGGCGAGCTCGGCCGAGCCGATGACGGCGATGTAGTAGGGCGCGTAGGCGGCGGCGAAGTCGATCACCTGCTCACGCTCCTTCGAGTAGCCGACGCTCATCAGGATATCGACGCGCTTGTCGGTGAGATACGGGATGCGGTTCTGGCCGGTGACGCTGACGAGGTTGAGCTTCACCTTCAAGGAATCGGCGATCGCCTGTGCGACGTCGATGTCGTAGCCCTTGATGCTCATGTCGGCGCTGGCCGAGGAGAAGGGCGGGAAGTCCGAGAAGATGCCGACATTGATCGCGCCGGCCTTGGTGATGTCGTCGACGGCGTCGGCTCTCGCCTGCGTGGCGAGGCCGGCGGCGGCGAGCATCATGGCTGCCGCGATGGCGGATTTCAGTGCGTTGCGAAGTGTCATTATAGTTCCCCTGCTGGAAGCTTGTTGTTGAAACCGGCCGCCGGCTCCAGCGCGGCGGCCGTGTTGGTTAGAGCAATTCCAGGAAAAGTGAGACGCGGTTTAGGCTTGGAGACTTCGCCATAGCTTCCGTCCGGAATTGCGTGAAAATAAAGAGACGTCAGCCCTTCTTGGTCGCCGGGCTGAACACCATGAGGCTGAGAATCTCGAACAGCACCTGCGCGCCGACATGGGCGGTGTTGGTGGTCGAGTCATATTGCGGCGCCACCTCGACGACGTCGCCGCCGACGATGTTGAGACCTTTCAGGCCGCGCAGCAGCTCGAGTACCTCGCGCGTCGTCAGCCCGCCGACTTCCGGTGTCCCGGTGCCCGGCGCGAAGGCCGGATCGATGCTGTCGACGTCGAAGGAAATGTAGGTCGGGCCGTCGCCGACGATTTTGCGCGCCTTCTCGATGATGGCGGGGACGCCGAAGCCGGTCACCTCCTCGGCGTGCACGACGGTCATGCCGGATTCATAGGTGAACTCCCACAGATATTCGGCCGAGCCGCGAATGCCGATCTGGATCGTGCGGGTGGGATCGAGCACGCCGTCCAGCACCGCGTTGCGGAACGGTCCGCCGTGGTGGAACTTGGTCATGTCGAACAGGCCGCTGGTGTCGCAGTGGGCGTCGATATGGATCAAGCCGACCGGCGCCTTTTTGCCGACGGCCTTCAGGATCGGATGGCTGATCGAATGGTCGCCGCCGACCGAAAGCGGCAGCACGCCGGCGTCGACGATCTGATTGGTGCGCTTTTCGATGTCCTCGTGGCTGATCTCCAGCCGGTAGCGGCTGCGGAACGGTGTGTCGCCGATATCGGCGACGCGAAGCTCGTGCGTCGGCGCGCATTCCAGCACATGGTTGTAGGGACCGATGCGCTCGATGGCGCGCAGCGCCCGCGGTCCGAAGCGCGCGCCCGGCCGGTTGGTGACGCCGAGGTCCATCGGCACGCCGATCATCGCCACCTGCAGGTCGCCGAAATCGGGATTTTCGGCGGCCACCTGCCGGTAGGGCGCTGCGAGGAAGGTCGGGATGCCGGAATAGGGCGCCAGCCGCGTGCCTGACTTGTTGAAGATCTTGTCGGCGACCTTGCGGAATTTCGGGTCGAACATCTCGCCGCCATGGCTCTCGCCATATTTGCGGCGCAACGCTTCGAGCTTGCCGCGATCGTAACCCATGTCCGGTCCTCCTCTGTGACTGCTTGCAGCGCTGCCCGCACGGACAATTGCCAAGCCAGCCTTTTCGGCTGGATCGTTGCCCGCCGGCTGGCCCTGCGGATTTCACGTCTCTTGAAGCTGTTCCGGGCAAAAGTGTCGGGCAGCCGCTTTGAAAAATCAATTGATATTGTTAGGGTCTTCGCTGTGAGAAAAACTCACAAACTTGTGGGAGTTGTCCGTGGCCAAACGCCTGCCGCCGCTGAACCCGCTTCGCGCCTTCGAGGCGACGGCGCGCCACGCTTCGCTGACCAAGGCGGCGGGCGAGCTCAACGTCACCCACGGCGCCGTCAGCCACCAGATCAAGGCGCTCGAGCAGTCGCTCGGCGTGAAACTCTTCGAGCGCACCGGCCAGCGCGTGAAGCTGACGCCGCACGGCGCGGAGTTCCTGCCGGCGGTTTCGGCCGCCTTCGACGGCATCGCCGCCGCCACCCAGCGCATGACGAGGCCGGCGAGCGCCGGGGCATTATCGGTCTCCTGCGTGCCGGCGTTGCTCTTGCTGTGGATGACGCCGCGGCTCGGCTCCTTCACCGCGCAATATCCGGACATCCAGCTCACGCTGATCCCGTCCAACGACGCCAGGGATATTCGCGCCCCGCATATCGACGTCTGCGTGCATTACGGCGACGGCAGTTGGAGCGACTGCTGGATACGCAAATGGTCGGGCCTCGAACTGTTTCCGGTGGTCAGCCCGACGCTGATCAACAATCGCCCGATCCGCAGCGTCCGCGATCTTGCCGATCACGTCTTCCTGCATGGCGACGACGGCCGTGAGTGGCACACCTGGCTGGCCGCCGCCGACGCGCTCGATCTGGAGCGTGGCCGCCGCCACCATCTCGGCGACGCGCGCATGGCGACTGAGGCGGCAGTCCATGGCCACGGCGTGGCGCTCGGCGACTCGGTGACAGCGCGCGCCTTGCTCGCCAGGGGCATGCTCGTCGCGCCCTTCACGCTGTCGGTGCCGGCGGTCGACGACTTCTATGTCGTCTGCCGCAACGAGATGCGCTCGGCGCCGATCGTCCAGCTCTTCATCGACTGGCTGTTCGCCGAGAAGGAGCGGGACGAGGGCCGGGCCGATGCGCCCGTGGCCGGCCGTGTGCCGAGCCGCAGGAAACGCCCGTCGCTCAAGGTGATCGGCGCCAGGGCAGCGTCGTGATGACTGGACTTGCATAGCTGCTTTTTGTCGGGCCAGCTCCCAAACCGGGCAGAACTTTCGGAAATTCGATGCTAAGAGGCTTGTGGCTAAAGCCGTTCCAGGAAAAGTGCGCGGGCAGTTTTCCGTCCGGAATTGCCTGGAACAAATCTAGAGCGAGCAGCGAAGGCGGCAGCAAGTATGGCAAAGACCGATATAGCGCGGCGCGTCTATAACCACACCTGGAAGCTCGACCCGATCGTCCGCAGCCTGCTGGACACGGACTTCTACAAGCTTCTGATGCTGCAGATGATCTGGGGCATGTATCCCAAGGTCGACGCCACTTTCTCGCTGATCAATCGCACGACGTCGGTTCGCCTGGGCGACGAGATCGATGAAGGCGAATTGCGCGAGCAGCTCGATCACGCCCGCACGCTCCGCTTTTCCAAGAAGGAGATGATCTGGCTGGGCGGCAACACCTTTTATGGCCGCAAGCAGATATTCGAGCCGGAATTCCTCGCCTGGCTGGAAGACTTCCGCTTGCCCGGCTACGAGCTCTCCAAACGCGAAGGCCAATATGAGCTCTCCTTCAGCGGCCCCTGGATGTACACGACGCTCTGGGAGATCCCGGCGCTTGCCATCATCAACGAGTTGCGCTCGCGCGCCGCCATGCGCTCCTTCGGACCGTTCGCGCTCGACGTGCTCTATGCCCGCGCCAAGGCCAAGATGTGGGACAAGACCGAGCGCCTGAAGGCCTTGCCCGGCATCCGCATTTCCGATTTTGGCACCCGCCGCCGCCACTCTTTCCTCTGGCAGCGCTGGTGCGTCGAGGCGCTGAAGGAAGGCATCGGCGAGGCCTTCACCGGCACGTCCAACGTGCTTTTGGCGATGGACAACGACCTCGAGGCGCTCGGCACCAACGCGCATGAACTGCCGATGGTGTTCGCCGCGCTCGCCAATTCCGAGAAGGAGCTGCGGGAGGCGCCCTACAAGGTGCTGCAGGACTGGCAGCGCTACTATGGCGGCAATCTCCTGATCGTGCTGCCCGACACCTTCGGCACGGCTGCGTTCCTGCGCGACGCGCCGGACTGGATCGCCGACTGGACCGGCTTCCGCCCCGACAGCGCGCCGCCGATCGAAGGCGGCGAGAAGATCCTCTCCTGGTGGCGCGAGAAGGGCAAGGACCCGAAGCAGAAGCTGCTCATCTTCTCCGACGGGCTCGAGGTCGAGACCATCGAGGAGACCTATCGTCACTTCAAGGGCAAGGTGCGCATGTCCTTCGGCTGGGGCACCAACCTGACCAATGATTTCGAGGGCTGCGCGCCGACCGAAACCAACAGCCTCGACGCCATCTCGCTGGTCTGCAAGGTCAGCGAAGCCAATGGCCGACCCGCGGTGAAGCTCTCCGACAATCCCGCCAAGGCGACGGGGGACGAGAAGGAGATCAAAAGGTATCTCAGGATTTTTGGCGAGAAGGATCGGGTGAGGCAGTTGGTCAAGGTGTGACGACGCTGCCTAGTCGGGCCTCGCCAGGCAAATGGAATCTCGGATAGCTTGAGTTCCCGCCCACCCCCCTCTGTCCTGCCGGACATCTCCCCCGCAAGGGGGGAGATCAGCAGTTCATTCGGGGGTGCGAAGGATCTCGACGCTGGAGATAATTCCCTTTGGGCGTTCGCCGGCGCCTTGGTGCTGACGCCGCTCGTCCCCACCCCAGCCTTCGCCCACGCCTCCGATCGCGGCCATGTCCTGCTCCTTCCAACCGGCTACTACATCGCCGGCGGTGCTTTTGCCGTTGCCGTCAGCTTCCTCGTTCTGGCGCTGCTGCCGCCGGCAGCCCTCGGCAGTTTCTGGCGTCGGCGCCTCTCCCTGTTCACCTTCGGCGACGGCTCACGCACCATCATCAGCCTGCTTTCCTTTGCCGGCTTTGCGCTTCTCATCGCCGCCGGCATCTCCGGCAGCCGCGATCCCCTCTCCAATCCGCTCCCGCTGGCGATCTGGACGCTGCTGTGGGCCGGCTTCACGCTGTTGCAGGGCGTGTTCGGCGACCTCTGGTCGTGGTTCAACCCGTGGTATGGGCCTTGGCGCATCGTGAGCCGTCTGGCAGGCAGGCGTAGTGACGAGACGCAGCGGTCGCTCCTGCCCAAATGGTTCGGCTTCTGGCCGGCCTTCGCGCTGTTCTCCGCCTTCGCCTGGTTCGAGCTGATCGATCCGGCGCCCGACGATCCGTCCCGCCTGGCTCTCGCCGCCGGCCTCTACTGGCTGTTCAGCTTTGTCGCCATGCTCGCCTTCGGCTACGAGGACTGGAGCCGGCGCGGCGAATTCCTCGGCATCTTCTTTTCCATGGTCGCCCGCTTCGCGCTCTTCCAGCGCGAGCAGGGCAGGCTCAGCCTCTGCTGGCCGGGTGCCAAGCTGCTTGCCGCCGAACCGTTGCCGCCAAGCGGCACGGCCTTCCTTCTTTTGGCGCTGTCTTCGGTATCCTTCGACGGCTTGTCGAAGACCTTCTTCTGGCTCGGCCTGTTCGGCGTCAATCCGCTGGAATTTCCGGGCCGCACCGCGCTGATCGGCATCGGCAGCTTCGGCCTCGTGCTCACCTTCGTCCTGCTCGCGGCGGTGTTCGCGCTCGCCGTCTTTCTCGGCCAGCGCCTTGCCGGTTACGAGCATTCGTTTGGCAAGGCCGCCGGCCTGCTGGTGTGGTCGATCGTGCCGATCGCGCTCGCCTATCATATCGCGCATTACCTGACGGTGCTGCTCGTCGACGGCCAGTACGCGCTGGTCGCCTTTTCCGATCCCTTCGGCCTTGGCTGGAACCTGTTCGGCACCGCAGACAGGTTGGTCGAGGCGGGCGTCGTGGCCGGCGCCGGGTCGGCCTGGTGGCTGTGGAATCTGCAGGCCGGCGTCATCATCGGCGGCCATGTGCTGGCCGTGCTTGTCGCGCATGGCCTCGCTGCGCGGCTGCATTCGCAAGCCTCTCGCGCGGCGCTCAGCCAGCTTCCGTTGACGCTTCTGATGATCGCCTACACGATCTTCGGCCTGTGGCTGCTTGCCACGCCGACCGCTGGGTGAGAGTGTCCCCGGGGAAGCTCGCTTGCCAGGTCACGGCTTTGGTGATTTAGTTTGTACACATGCAATTTTCGCATCCTCCGACCAAGGAGGAGCGAGCCGCCTTATCGCTGGTCAAGACTGAAAAACAGGGGAACGGACATGGCTGACAAGAACGGATTTTTCGACCTCTCCAAGACCACTCTTACGCGCCGCACCGCGCTGAAGGGCATGGCCGCTGGTGCCGGCCTTGCGCTGGCCCCAGGCTTCGTTCGCTACAGCCAGGCGCAGAGCTCGGCGCCGATCAGGATCGGCTTTCAGTTGCACCGCACCGGCATCGGCGCCGCTTACGGTCGCTGGTACGACAAGACGAGCGCTGCCGCGGTCAAGGCGATCAACGATGCCGGCGGCATCAACGGCCGCAAGGTCGAGCTGGTGATCGAGGATGACGGCACCGATCCCGCGCGCGGCGCCGAGGTTGTCGGCAAGTTTGCCAAGCAGCACAAGACCGACATCGTCTTCGGCACGCTGTTCTCGCACGTCGTGATCGGCTCGGCGCCCGCCGCCGGCGAGAACAAGATCCCCTATTTCGTGGTCAGCGAAGGCCATCACGTCGCCTCGACCAAGCTCAACCGCTACGTCTTCCAGCCCGGCATCACCGACGTGAAGAGCCAGATCAAGTCGATGGCGCCGTGGATTGCGGCGAACGCCGGCAAGAAGGTGACGCAGATCTTCCCCGACTTCGCCTTCGGCTACGACCATCGCGATTACCTGCCGCCGGCGCTGAAGGCGCAAGGCGCCGACGTCATCGCTCAGATCGCCATCCCGCCGACGGAGTCGTCCTTCACCAAGTACTTCCCCCAGATCCCGGCCGAGACCGAAGTCATCTACCACGTCATGGTCGGCCCGGCCGTGCTCACCTTCGTCAAGGAGCTCGGTGAGTTCTACGGCTCGCAAAGGCCGCAGCTCTTCGGCTTCATGGACTCGCTCGAGGCCGTCGACATCAACAGCCCCGGCCTCGAATTCCTCGACGGCAGCCATTTCTGGGAAGGCTCGCCACGCTATGCGCAGCCTGACGATTCCGCCGCACAGAAAGCCTATCGCGCCGCCGTCGGCATCGACGACAATGGCGCAGCCGTCGGCGACCCGAAGGACATTTCCACCGCCTCGCACATGTTCGGCTGCTGGGAAACGCTCTACGTCGTCAAGAAGGCGATGGAGGATGCCGGCTACAAGGGGCCGGAAGACCGCGCCAAGCTGGTCGAGGCCACCGAGGCGCTGAAAGAATTCGCCGAAGGCCCGGAGCATCCGCAAGGTCCCAAGACGTTCAACGGCAAGATCCACCAGTGCTTCGGCATCCAGAACATCTCCAAGGTCGAAGGCGGCAAGCTGAAGGTCGTCCACAAGACCAAGATCGAGGACGGTCTCTACGAGCCGGAAGGGGATTACACGGCGCAGGCGCTCTAGGC
>NZ_RZSL01000220.1:0-9138 GCF_003997355.1 Mesorhizobium sp. M1E.F.Ca.ET.041.01.1.1
GCCGCGATGGCCAAGGCCGGCATCACCGCCTTTTCGATGGAATTCATGCCGCGCATCACCCGCGCGCAGGTGATGGACGTGCTCTCCTCGCAGGCCAATCTCGCCGGCTATCAGGCGGTGATCGACGCCGCGTGCGAATATGACCGGGCGCTGCCGATGATGATGACGGCAGCCGGCACCGTGCCGGCGGCCAAGACCTTCATCATGGGCGTCGGCGTCGCCGGCCTGCAGGCCATCGCCACCGCGCGTCGCCTCGGCGCCGTCGTCACCGCCACCGACGTGCGGCCGGCGGTGAAGGAGCAGGTGCAGTCGCTCGGCGCGAAATTCCTGGCGGTCGAGGACGACGAGTTCAAGGCGGCCGAGACCGCCGGCGGCTATGCCAAGGAAATGTCGAAGGAATACCAGGCCAAGCAGGCGGCGCTCACCGCCGAGCACATCGCCAAGCAGGACATCGTCATCACCACGGCGCTGATCCCCGGCCGGCCGGCGCCGAAGCTGGTCTCGTCCGCCATGGTCGCCTCGATGAAGCCGGGCTCGGTGATCGTCGATCTTGCCGTCGAGCGCGGCGGCAATGTCGAAGGCGCGGTGCCAGGCAAGGTCGTGACGACGGAAAACGGCGTCAAGATCGTCGGCCATCTCAACGTGCCCGGCCGCGTCGCGGCATCGGCCTCGTTGCTCTATGCCAAGAACCTCTACGCCTTCCTCGAGACGATGGTCGACAAGGCGACGAAAGAGTTCGCCATCAAGCGCGACGACGAACTGGTCAAGGCGACGATGCTGACCGACGCTGGGCAGGTCGTTCATCCCAACTTCGCCAAGGCGGCCGGCGAGCCGCGCACCGAACCCGCTGCGATACCGGCCAAGACCATGGTCGCCGATGCCGCGCCGAAGAAGGTAGCGGCGAAGAAACCTGCCGCAGCCAAGTCGGCCTCGTCCAAGTCGAAAGGGACCGCGTGATGGACGCACTGCAGAAAGCCCTCGATCAGCTCGATCAGGCGACCGCCGCCGTTCGCCTTGCCGTGCAGGACCTGGCCAACGCGCCCGCCGGCGCCGAGGCTGCCGGCAACGCGGCGCACGCGCTCTCGGGCGGCGCCGTCGATCCCTTCGTCTTCCGCTTCGCCATCTTCGTGCTGGCGATCTTCGTCGGCTATTATGTCGTGTGGTCGGTGACGCCGGCGCTGCACACGCCGCTGATGGCCGTCACCAACGCCATCTCCTCGGTCATCGTCGTCGGCGCGCTGCTCGCCGTCGGCATCGCGGCCTCCGGCCTTGCGGCGGGCTTCGGCTTCGTCGCCCTGATGCTGGTCTCGGTCAATATCTTCGGCGGCTTCCTCGTCACCCAGCGCATGCTCGCCATGTACAAGAAGAAGGAAAAGTGACGTGACCGTCAATCTCGCTTCCTTCCTCTATCTGGTATCGGGCATCCTGTTCATCCTGGCGCTGCGCGGCTTGTCGCACCCGACCACCAGCCGCCGGGGCAATCTCTACGGCATGATCGGCATGGGCATCGCCATCGCCACCACGCTGGCGCTGGCAACCCCGTCGGCCGGCCGCTTCGGCCTGATTGTGCTCGGTCTCGCCATGGGCGGCAGCATCGGCGCCTATGTGGCCCGCCGCATCGCCATGACCTCGATGCCGCAGCTTGTCGCCGCCTTCCACTCGCTCGTCGGCTTCGCCGCCGTCATGGTTGCGGCCGCCGCTATCTATGCGCCGGAAAGCTTCGGCATCGGCACGGCGGGCGACATCCATGCCCAGGCGCTTGTCGAAATGAGCCTTGGCGTCGCCATCGGCGCCATCACCTTCACCGGCTCGGTCATCGCCTTCCTCAAGCTCGACGGCCGCATGTCCGGCAAGCCGATCATGATCGGCGGCCGCCACCTGATCAACATCGCGCTCGGCATCGCGCTGTTCGTGCTGATCGTGCTTCTGGTCAACACCGAAGCCAAGCTGGTCTTCTGGCTGATCGTCGCCGCCTCGCTGGTGCTCGGCGTGCTCCTGATCATCCCGATCGGCGGCGCCGACATGCCGGTCGTGGTGTCGATGCTGAATTCCTATTCCGGCTGGGCGGCGACAGCGCTTGGCTTCACCCTCGGCAATCTGGCGCTGATCATCACCGGCGCGCTGGTCGGCTCTAGCGGCGCGATCCTGTCCTACATCATGTGCAAGGGTATGAACCGCTCCTTCATCTCGGTCATCCTCGGCGGCTTCGGCGGCGAGACGGCTGCCGCTGCCGACGACGGCATCGAGCGCACCGTCAAGCAGGGCTCGGCCGACGACGCGGCCTATCTGATGATGAACGCGCAGAAGGTCATCATCGTGCCCGGCTACGGTATGGCCGTCGCCCAGGCCCAGCACGCGCTGCGCGAGATGGCCGACAAGCTCAAGGCCAACGGCGTCGAGGTGAAGTACGCCATCCACCCGGTCGCCGGCCGCATGCCCGGCCACATGAACGTGCTCCTCGCCGAGGCCAATGTGCCTTATGACGAGGTGTTCGAGCTGGAGGACATCAACTCCGAATTCGCGCAGGCCGACGTCGCCTATGTCATCGGCGCCAACGACGTCACCAACCCGTCCGCGCGCGACGACAAGTCCTCGCCGATCTTCGGCATGCCGATCCTCGACGTCGACAAGGCCCGCACCTGCCTGTTCGTCAAGCGCTCGCTCGGCTCCGGCTATGCCGGCATCGACAACACGCTGTTCTACAAGGACGGCACCATGATGCTGCTCGGCGACGCCAAGAAGATGACCGAGGAAATCGTCAAGGCCATGGATCACTGATCAACTGCGGCTTCTGCAAAAAAGCCCGGCGTCGCCGGGCTTTTTTGCAGGAGACTGTCGGCCAGATCCCGATCAAATATCCAGATTGGCGACCGACAGCGCATTGTCCTGGATGAACTCGCGGCGCGGCTCCACCTCGTCGCCCATCAGCCGCGAGAACAGGCTGTCTGCGTCCGTCGCATCCGCCACCTTGACCTGCAGCAGCGAGCGCACGTTCGGATCGAGCGTGGTTTCCCAGAGCTGCTCGGCGTTCATCTCGCCGAGGCCCTTGTAGCGCTGCATGGTCAGGCCCTTGCGGCCCGTGGCGAACACCGCGTTGAGCAGCGCCAGCGGTCCCGAAATGGTCTCAGAGACGTCCTTGCGGCGCAGCACCGGCGGCTCGCTGTAGATCTCGGAAAGGCGCGAGGCATAGCGGTCTAGCTGGCGCGCATCGGCCGAATTGATCAGCCCGGCGTCGAGCTGCACGAATTCCTTGACGCCGCGCACCGTGCGCTCGAACACATAGCCGCCGGTGCCGTCATTCGAAGCCGACAGGCGTCCGGTCCAGCCGCGCTCGGTCTCCTCGGCGATTATGTCGAGCCGCCCGGCGACGCGTTCGGCCATGGCGTTGGCGCGGCCGAGATCGGCAAGCACGTCGGCATTGAGCGCGCCGGCGATCGCCGCCTGCTCGACGACATCGCGGTTGTAGCGCGTGTGCAGCCCGTTGATCAGGTGCCGCACCGCCAGCGCGTCGTCGATGGCGCCGCGCAGGTCCTGTCCGGTGCGCACTTCGCCGGACGCCAGCGTCAGAGAAGCCTCCTCCAGCCCGGAGTCGATCAGATATTCCTCATAGGCGCCTTCGTCCTTGAGGTACTGCGAGCTTTTTCCCCGCGTCACTTTGTAGAGCGGCGGCTGGGCGATGTAGAGATGGCCGCGCTCGATCAGCTCCGGCATCTGCCGGAAGAAGAAGGTGAGCAGCAGCGTGCGGATGTGGGCGCCGTCGACGTCGGCGTCGGTCATCAGGATGATCTTGTGGTAGCGCAGCTTGTCGGCGTTGAACTCGTCCTTGCCGATCGAGGTGCCGAGCGCGGTGATCAGCGTGCCGATCATGTCGGAACTCAGCATGCGGTCGAAGCGCGCGCGCTCGACGTTCAGGATCTTGCCGCGCAGCGGCAGGATGGCCTGGTTCTGGCGCGAGCGCCCGCCCTTGGCCGAGCCGCCGGCCGAGTCACCCTCGACGATGAAGATTTCCGATTTCGCCGGGTCGCGTTCCTGGCAGTCGGCAAGCTTGCCTGGCAGCGAGGTGACGCCGAGCGTGCTCTTGCGGGTGATGTCGCGCGCCTTGCGCGCGGCCTCGCGCGCCGCGGCTGCCTGGATCACCTTTTCGACCACCACCCTGCCTTCGGTCGGATGCTCCTCCAGCCAGGTGCCCAATGCCTCGTTCACCAGCCCTTCCACCACCGGGCGGACTTCCGAAGAGACCAGCTTGTCCTTGGTCTGCGAAGAGAATTTCGGATCCGGCACCTTGACCGAGAGAACGGCGGTCAGGCCTTCGCGGCAGTCGTCGCCGGTAAGAGACACCTTTTCCTTCTTGGTCTGGCCGGAAGATTCGCCGTATCCAGTGATCTGCCGCGTCAGCGCGCCGCGGAAGCCGGCCAGATGCGTGCCGCCATCGCGCTGCGGGATGTTGTTGGTGAAGGCCAGCACATTCTCGTGATAGCTGTCGTTCCACCACATCGCCACCTCGACGGTGATGCCGTCGCGCTCGGCGCGGATCGCGATCGGCTTTTCGATCAGCGGCTTCTTGACCCGGTCGAGATATTTCACGAACTCCTCGAGGCCGCCGTCATAGTGCAGCTCATGGCGCACGAGGTCGGCGTGGCGGGCGTCGGTCAGCACGATGCGCACGCCTGAATTGAGGAAGGCGAGCTCGCGCAGCCGGTGCTCCAGCGTGTTGTAGTCGAACTCGACCATGGTGAAGGTCTCGGCCGACGGGAAGAAGGTGATCTCGCTGCCGCTGCGGCCCTCATAGGTTCCCAGGCGCCTGTCCTGCTCGTAGCTGCCGGTGACCTTCAGCGGCGCGTCGGCGTTGCCATGGGTGAAGCTCATCTCGAAGATCTCGCCGTTGCGGCGGATCTTGAGCTTCAGCCATGCCGAGAGTGCGTTGACAACCGATACGCCGACGCCGTGCAGGCCGCCCGAGACCTTGTAGGAATTCTGGTCGAATTTGCCGCCGGCATGGAGCTGCGTCATGATGACTTCGGCGGCCGAAACGCCCTCGCTGGGGTGGATATCGGTCGGAATCCCGCGGCCGTTGTCGATGACGGTCACCGAACCGTCGGGGTTGAGCGTCACCGAGACGAGGTCGGCGTGTCCGGCCAAAGCCTCGTCGATGGCGTTGTCCACCACCTCATAGACCATGTGATGCAGGCCCGAGCCGTCATCGGTGTCGCCGATATACATGCCCGGCCGCTTGCGGACGGCGTCCAACCCCTTCAAAACCTTGATGGAATCGGCGCCGTACTCGGCTTCCGCGCCATTGGCGCTTTCGGTCTGGTCGCTCATGAAAACCTGTCTGATTGATGTCGCTGGTCCGGCGCGGAAAAATGGCCCCGAATCGCGCCGTTTTGATGTCCTAGATATAGGCGCAAATGACTGGTTTTCCAAGGTTTGCGGGCATTTTGCCGGCTTGGCGAGAAGGCCCTTGTGCTGCCGCGGCGCGTCGGCTCCGCGATCGGGCCAGATGGTAGGGCCAGGCGGCTGCGAAAGCCGCGTCCGGGCACGGCGCGCAGCCGGTCGTGCCGGATCGGCCTTTACTCCAAAGGCAAGCTGGCGCGCAGTGCCTTCAGCGCCTCGCTCCAGCGGAGCAGTTCGTCGAGCATCATCTTGGCACCCTGCAGCACGTAGTCGCTCGCCTGGTACGCGCCATCCTTGTCAAGCAGCGTCCTGTAGGTGGGCAGCGCCACGCCTTCCGGGATCGGCATGACGCCGACCGAGGTCAGCAGCGGCTTCAGCGCCTGCGCAGCGCGTAGGCCGCCGGACACCCCGCCATAGCTGAAGATGGCGGCGGGCTTGTAGCGCCACTCCTTGAGCAGATAGTCGACCGCGTTCACGATCGCCGGGGCCACGAAGTAATTGTATTCCGGCGCCACGAAGACGAATGCGTCGGCGGCGTCGATCGCCTTCGACCAGGCCTTGGTGTGGTCGTTCTCATATTTGCCCAAGCGCGGATGATGCGGCTCGTCGAGCATCGGCAGCTTGAAGGCGGCAATGTCGGTCAGCACCGGCTCGAACTTGCCGTGCTCGCGCGCGAAGCCCTCGAGCCACTCGGCGAAGATCGGCCCGGCGCGGCCCGGCCGCGTGCTGCCGATGATGATGCTCAACTGGTTCTTCACGGGTGGCTCCTTCATTGACAGTATACATTGGTGACTAAAGCAAGCAGTCACCGTCAACAAGCGGCCATTGGTCGCGCCGTTCACATTCAGGCGAGGCGGTCCGTCCGCGGACTTGCCACTCGGCCACATGGACGCCCGCCTTGCCGGGCACTACATTTAGCCTGCCAGCGGAGCATGCCCATGGACACCAAGCCCGCCCCCTTCGTGCCGCCCGCGCCGAAGCCGCGCACCCAGCCGCCCTCGACGCTGGAGATGATGCGCATCGTCTACCGCAACCCGCTCGAACTATGGGGCGAGCATACCTACAACGAGCCCTGGATATCAGTGACCGGCATCGGCGGGCCGCTGGTCATCGCCAACGATCCCGGCCTCATACGCCATGTGCTGATCGACAACGCCAGGAACTACAAGATGGCGACCGTGCGCCAGCTGATCCTGCGCCCGATCCTGCGCGACGGCCTGCTCACCGCCGAGGGCGAGGTGTGGAAGCGCTCGCGCAAGGCCATGGCGCCGATGTTCACGCCGCGCCACATCTTCGGCTTCGCCGAGCCGATGCTGAAGCGCGCGCTGGAATTCGTCACCCGCTATGAGGCCGGCGGCACGACCGACGTCGCGCGTGACATGACGATGCTCACCTACGACATCCTGGCCGAGACGCTGTTTTCCGGCGAGATCGCCGGCGAGCAGGGCAGCTTCGCCAAGGAAGTCGACCGCCTGTTCGAGACCATGGGCCGCGTCGATCCGCTCGACCTTTTGCGCGCGCCGGAATGGCTGCCGCGCTTCACCCGCATCCGCGGCCGCAAGACCATGGCCTATTTCCGCAACATCGTCGCCGGCACGGTGAAGATGCGCGAGGAGCGGCTGAGGCGCGACCCCGATAGCGTGCCGCAGGATTTCCTGACGCTGCTGTTGAGAGCCGAGGGACCGGATGGCCTGACGCGCTCGGAAGTCGAGGACAACATAATCACCTTCATCGGCGCCGGCCATGAGACGACGGCGCGGGCGCTGGGCTGGACGATCTATTGCCTCGCCGAGGCGCCCTGGGAGCGCGACAGGATCGAGCAGGAGATCGACGCGGTGCTGGCAAGAGAGCCTGATCCGACGAAATGGCTGGACGCCATGCCGCTCACCCGCGCCGCCTTCGAGGAGGCGCTCCGGCTCTATCCGCCGGCGCCATCGATCAACCGCGAGCCGATCGAGCCGGAGACCTGGAACGGTCTCTATATCCCGAAATATGCCGCCGTGCTGGTGATGCCCTGGGTCGTGCACCGCCACCGCAAGCTGTGGGACCGGCCGGACGCCTTCATGCCGGAGCGTTTCCATCCCGAAAACCGCGACCGGATCGACCGCTTCCAGTATCTGCCTTTCGGCGCCGGGCCGCGGGTCTGCATCGGCGCCAGCTTCGCCATGCAGGAGGCGATCATCGCTTTAGCCATCCTGTTGTCGCGCTTCCGCTTCGACGTGACATCCGAAACGCGGCCATGGCCGGTGCAGAAGCTGACGACGCAGCCGCAGGGCGGCCTGCCGATGCAGGTTTCGCGGCGCGCTTAGTTGGGAAATTGTCTACCGGTCGGCGATCGGTCGGCGCTGTTGGAACTGGCCGGCGGCGCGGAAGCGCCAGAGGTAGCTCGGCAGGATCGTCGCGATCGCCTGCGGCTGGATGCCGAGGCCGCCGAGCGTCCTGTCCGCCTTGGCGGCGGCTTCGGAGACGACATTGTGCGCGCGCAACTGCAGCACCTGGTCCTTGGTCAGCAGCGGATTGGGCAGCAGCTGAAGGATCGAGGCCTGGATGTTCGCCACCCACCACGGCACCGGCACCAGGAGCCGCCGGCGATCGATGACCGCGAGCATCTCTTCCATGCATTCCTTGAAGGTCAGCACCTGCGGACCGCCGAGCTCATAGATCTGGCCGCCCTTGACCTTGCCGTCGACCGAGCGCGCAATCGCCTCGGCGACGTCGCCGACATAGACCGGCTGGAATTTCGTCTGCCCGCCGCCGATCAGCGGCAGGACGGGCGAGAGGCGTGCCATGCCGGCGAAGCGGTTGAAGAAGCTGTCTTCCGGTCCGAAATTGATCGACGGCCGGAAGATGACGGCATCCGGGATCGTCTCGAACACCGCCTTCTCGCCGAGCGCCTTGGTGCGCGCGTAGTCGGAAGCCGAGTTCAAGTCGGCGCCGAGCGCCGAGATGTGGGTGAAGCCGGCGCCGACCGCACGCGCGGCCTCGGCGATGGCGCGCGCGCCGAAGTCGTGCACGGAGCCGAATTTCTGCCGGCCGGTCTCGTGCAGGATGGCGACCAGGTTGACGACGTGGTCGGCGCCCTGCACGGCGCGGTCGACCGACCAGCGCACGCGCACATTGGCCTGCACCGGCTGGATCTGGCCGACATTGCCGAGCGGCTGCACATGGCCGGCAAGGTCCGGCCGCCGGCAGGCGACCCGGATGCGGTAGCCGCGCTTGGCCAGCGCGCGCACGACATGGCGGCCGACAAAGCCTGAGCCGCCGAAGACGACGACAAGCTTGGGGGTCTGCAAGATTTCGGTCATGGCTGGCTCCGGCGCGCTTTCCCGATAGTACTTGGTTACAGCGCCGCGCGGCCAATCGGACGCGCAAAGGACGCTGTAAGACTTTGATCTGGCCGTTTCATAGTCGGTTTCGCGCCAAAGGCAAAGGGCAGGCGAAGCCAATCTCGAGCTTGTTTCGGCCCAAACAGAAAACCCCGCCGAAGCGGGGTTTTCCGGGCAGTGCTCGCACCGAAACAGGGACCAACGAGGCGGCCTGACCTGAGACGGTATCAAGGCGGCGTGAAGCATTCACGCCCGCCCCGGCCCTGGACGCCCGGCGCGGCGCCGCCAACCGCAAGCCGCGACCCAGCCACCCTCTGCGGCTTGCGATGTGGGGTGCCGATGATGGGTCGTCGCAGGGCGATAAAAGGTTCAACGGGCACGTGAAGAAATGCGCGCGCTATGTCGCCGAGTGTGCCTT
>NZ_RZSL01000221.1:0-9112 GCF_003997355.1 Mesorhizobium sp. M1E.F.Ca.ET.041.01.1.1
CTCCAACGCGATCCCCGCCGATGGGATGAACGGCCGCGTTCGCAATCCTCTCCCAGATCGCTTGGCGTTCTTCATCGATGGAAAGGTTGGGCGCCGGGGACACAACGTTGGGCGCTTCAGTAGGTTCAAACCCGGGTATTGGCTTGCGTTCTGATTGTCCCGCCCTTTGATCATGTTGCTCGGCGAGGCGCTTCGGCAGCTTTTCGGGATCAGGCAAAAAGGTCAGCAGCTGTTCCCGCAGCGCCGTTGGCACATCAAGCGTTATCGCCCGACGGGCGCGGTCAGCCCAGAGCTTCGCGAAGCTGGCTTCTTCTTCGTCTACGCGCAGGCCGTCATTCCAGGACGTGAAAGCGTTGAAGCTTTCCCAGTTCCGGGTCCAGCCGAATTCGGTCTCGTTGATGCTGCCGTTGAAGGCCATCCGATCGCCGGTTTTGTCCTCGATGATGCCGGTCTTTTCGTGAAAGATGCTGTCGTCGCGGATCGGCCGGCGGTCGAGGTCGCAAGGTACGGCAAGCTTCACATCTAGGAAACTGTTGGCCACCATCCAGGCGACAAGCTCGAGGGCATCGATCGTTCGCGGGTCGGCTGACAAGATCGGCATCTTGATCAGCGTTCGCTCGACGGCATCGCGGAGGGATTCGCCGCGCTCGATGGCCGCAACCTCTTCTTCGCCGAGCGTGCAGCCGACGATCAGGCGCATTCGCCCGTTGTTGACGATCAGTCCTTCGACGCCGCGCGCGGCCAAGGCCAAGGCGCGTGCCGAGAAATAGCCTGTGAGACGATCGTAGCGAGTGGCCGAGCGCAGTGCAGGCACATAGAACAGCCGGACGAGGTCTCCATCGTCCGGCGTGTACTTCAGCCGCCACGCTGTATCGCGCAGAAGCGTCAAGCAGCCTCCTCGACGAACAGCGACAGTTGTTGCGGCTCATCCACCTTGTCGGAGAAGGCGAGGCGACGGAGCTTCTCCAGGGCGTCGAAATCATCGGCCGCCGACTTCGCATCGCCCGTTGCCACATCGAAGCCGACGAAATTGCGCGACGGCGGCAAGACTTCCAGCACCGCTTCGAGTGCCGCGAGGAATTGCGGGTCGTTATCGAGCGCGGCATCTTTGAGCCGATCAAGCGCCGAATCGAGCGTTCGCGTGCGCGCCCGGTTTGCCGCGTGGTGGATTGCGTCGATCATCGCACGCGATCCATCGGCCGGGCCAAGACCGCTTTTCGCGGCGCGCGTGGCACTATCCCACAGCTTGATGTCCGAGCCCTTCTTCTCGCAGATCTTGCCGATCAACTGGCCATCGAGATCGGCGCCGACAGCACGCGCGAGGCGCAAGCCTTCATCGTAGCTGAATACCGGCGCCTTGAAGGCGTCCCAGGCCAGGACGAACCATGACGTTGTCGCATCGAGATCGCCGCGCCCCTTGGTATGGGTGAGCTGGTTTAAGCGCCACGTTTTCACTTCCCGGCGGGCGGCATCGAGCGCGTCTTCCGGCGTCACGGCATAGGGATCGAACTCTTCTTCGAACAGTTCGGCCTGCCTACGGCGCTTCTTGGCGATGGGTTCAGGACGGGGCGTGCCACGCTTCAACGGCCAATGGCGCGAGAACTCTTCCAGGGCAGGGCCGAAGGAGGCGAGATAGAGATCGACGCCGCTGATCCCGGCTCTCTGAAATTCTTCAACCCGCGTGCGGACAGCCTTCGCCACCAGGGGCTCGACATCTTCCCAATAGGTTGTTTCGTCGCCTTGTTCGGCGGGGCGCGGCCGACAGACAAGGAAGATTGTAGAATTAGCGGCAGCCTTATCCTTGATGTGGAGCGAGCCTTCCGCCTCGGTGTTCACCGGCCAGGAAGCGGTGATGATGAAGCCCGCTTCGATCAGGCCCTTCGTCAAGGCGTCCCAGGCACTGGTGTCCTTGTGCGTGAACATCACGGTCATGATGCCATTCGATTTCAGCACGCGCCGGCATTCTGCGAAGATCGCAGCCATTTTTTCCTGATAGTCGCGGTTGGCAAGGGCGTCTGCGCCCTTCTGGCCCTTGAAGTGGGCTTTGTTCGCGACTGCCTCCGCTTGCTTGTCGGTCAGGAGCCGAGTGAATAACTCAGGAGCGACAAGTCCGGCTGTCCGCTTCAGCCAGACATAGAAAAAATCAGATAGTTCCGCATACATGACGTTCGCGCCATAAGGTGGGTCCATCACAACGGCATCCACCGAATGATCTGCAATATGGTCCAGGACGGAACCGGACGTTGTAGACACAACCGCTTTGGGTAAATCGCTCGTGCACACTTCACGGAAAAGGGGCCCAGCACCTGCAACGGACGAGCTACTGAGCTCAATGAGCTCCGCTATGCACTTTCGGGTTTCTCGAATAGCCCAATCAAAACCTTGCCCCTCGACCAGGACCGCCATCTCTACATAAGACCACTTAATAGAGAAGTTGTGGCTGTCGAACGTGTTCGCCATAACCTCTCGCTTAACAATCCAGCGCGTCATTCTGGAGTTGTAGTCTCGCAGTTTATCAAGACTAAAGCTGAGGTAGACAAAAGCGGCTCGCCGGGCCGGGCTAAGCTGGGCCGCGGCGCGATCCTCCTCTACAAGTGATCGAAATACCTCGGCCGCAAGGCCGTGCCCGAGAATTTGTCGCGGCGAAAATAGGTCTCGCCAATGTGTCATGCCGTACAGCCGATGACCGCGATCGTAGTTCGAGATTTGGTCAATTGTCTCCGTTGGAACGGCACCGGACAGTTCCCATTCCTCGATTCTATTCGCAATGGAATTCTTGAACTCGTCGGTGAGGTCGTCTTCATCTCTAGGCGCGCGGTACTCCCGTTCCCATTTAGGCTTTCCTACCGCTCCGGACTTCAGTTTCGTTTCAACTCTTCTTTTGTAAACCACCGCGAACAATTGGTCGCCCATGCTCCCGGCCTGCGCTTGGCGCTTTACTTCATCGCCATCAATAACGCGTGCGCAATCCGGAAACGGACATGTTGCATCTCCATCCGAAACCGTTCCGGGCGATTGGTGCTCTGCCTCATCAACAACTTCGAATGCGCAGAATCTACGGTTAGAACCTGGGCCTGAGTCCAGTTTGGGAGATAATCGAACGCCCACGCCAGACGAGTTGAGCCTCCAGTTCGGAGACAGAGGTATCTTCCCCGAACAGTACGGGCAGTGAATCGTGCGTGCCCAGAGGTAAGCGTCCGGACGGGTATTTAGCTCAGGCTCCGAAGGAAAGGCCCCTGGAAAAGAACTACGAAGGCGGTTCAAGAATATAGAAGAAATCGCGTCAAACTCTTCGATCAGCCGTGACCCCAGTTGAACTGGATACTCTACGGTTGCCTTTAGTATGGTGGCGGCGACGGGATTTAAGTCGTTGGCCAGGATAGCCGCACCAAGGCGTAACGCTTCCAATGGAATTGAACCGCCGCCCGCAGTGGGGTCCAGGACCAAGGGTGCCGGCGGAAATCCAAGTGCGCTGATTTCCTCGGGTGTCGCCTTGTAGGTGAATGCACGGGGATAACCATAGGCGTCTTTTCCGAGGCGTTCGCCTTTCCTATCGGCCACGGCGATGCGCTTTCGTGCCGCTATCGGGTCGCCGTGAATACCCAACGCATGCAGAAATTTGCCTGGATCCGCACCGGCAGGAATGAGGGACGCCAAAACAGCAGCACGTGAAGCGACGAGCGGCCGCCTCGCCCACCATACGTGTAGGCGATTCGGTGCGGGAAACGGCGTCATCGGCGTGCGTTCCCGTAGGCTCTCGACACCTATCTCCGCAATTGGCAACCACCGTTCAATCAGCCGCACATCCGACATATGTTCTTCTTCCATCATTTCGCCGGATCGGTGAGCAGGATGCGCAAAGCGGTGAGAACGCGACGCGGGTTCTTGCGGTGGACCGACATGCCGAGCCAATAGCCGGATTCCTCCTTGCCCATGGCGTCGATGCCTTCGGCGACGAGGCGCATGTTGTCGCGATTGCGCATCGGCGCGAGCGTGCGGAACAGGAGCGCTAGGCGCAGCGCTGTTTCTTCTGCGAGCGCCGATCCCATGCCTTCGATCGGCAGAAGATCAAGGCGGATGCCGCTTTCCTTCAACCGCTTGAGAACACGGTGCTCGGCCAGTTCGAGATTTCGGCCCCGCAAACCCGCAAGGCGAACAGGGGCGGTGATCTGGGGTGTCGCCAGCGACGGAAGCTGCCAGACCTCAACCTCCGTATCGCCTGGGCCGTGACGGCGGGCGCGCAGTTCGTAAACGGGTTGGGTTTTTGAAGCCATGGAATACTCTTCCTTCCGGCGCGGCACATTCATCATTTCACCTCCGCCGTGGCTTCGACATAGGCAGCCGCGCTTGCGAAGCGCGTCAGCTTTTCAATGAACTTGTCAGCGGCATCACCATCCAGGGCGAGTCCGGCGTCAAAATCAAAGGAAATACTCGTCTTCAGATCTGTGACTTTTGCCGCTCTGAATTGCGGCTCTAGGTAGTCTTTGATAGTCGCCGCATCTTGAGCGGCGCCCTTGAACTCGAACATCATTTCGCTGTCCTGGGCGGTGGTATAGCCGCCTTCCAGTGCTACCGAGCGCTTTGTTCCAGCGATGCTGTTCGCAATTGGGATTAGCTTGAAGGCATCACCGTATTCGAACAGGCGAATAACGATTCGGTCGATTGCGGTAATCTTCGCCGACTTCGCCTGTTCCACTACTTTGCGCAGTGCCTCTTTCAAGACGCCCTCCGCAGCAAACAGCTTACCAAGACTGGCCTGTTGTCTCTCGCCCATGCCTTCAGCAGTGGCACCATCTGTGCCTATCCCGCCGCCTGGAATGGGCGGCAGGGGTTCGCCGGAGATTGAGTCACCACCTCCAACGGCCGCGGGTTGGGCAGGGGGTGCCGGCGCCGGTCGTGGCCAGACGCCCTTCGACTTGGCGAAGTCGATCGTGAAGATCGTCGTCTCTTCATCCATGTTGACCGAGGGCATCGGATCGCCCGGGCCGGCGAGCAGTTCCCCGCGCTTGTAGATATAGACGCCTTCTTCGATTCCCTTGCGGATCGCTTTGCGGAACACGTCATCCGAGAGCAGGATCGACAACGAAGGATCGCGCCGGAATTCGTCACGGAGGTCGCGCGTCGTCATCTGCCCTTTCTTCAGGGGCGTGCGGTCGCGGATATAGGACGGGGAATCCGGTGAGTCCGAAGCATCGCGAACCTTGTTCTGGCTTTGCAGTTGCCGAACGACTTGCAGCTGGCCCGATCCGGGGCGCTCCGACGCGTTCTGAATATCAATGACGGAATGAGCGAGCTGAACCGAAGCGGCGCCACCCAGAGCGTTCCGGGACGGATAGAGGATGTGCCGATAGCATTGCTGGATCGCAATCGCAGCTTCCGTTTCCGACTTCTTCTCGAGTTCGAAGACCTTGGCCTGCTGGTGGTCGGCGAGTTCCTTGACCCGTTCCGGACGCTTTAGCTCTTGAAGGGCAAGGCGGCGTACGATCGCGCGCTTCATCTCGTTCACCTTGGCCTCGTCGGCGATGACGAAAACGAGGTTGTTGCGCAGCGAACGCAAGCCGTTGCCGTCCGCGCCCTTGCGTTCGAACATGCGGCCGACGATCTCGGGGATCTCGCGAAGATCAGCGCCGATATCCAGGGCGTCGTGAGAAAGCAGCACAAGCCGCGGCTTGCCATCCGAAACGTCGTCCGGAACATCCCAAGGCCCGCCCGGGAATGGGATCAAATCGAAGGACTGCCCGCCGAAAATCGATTTCACGCGATCGGCAAGCTGAGTCCGCGCTTCGCCAGGATCGACGTTCTTTTCCTCGCGACCGATAACCTGCGTGAGATTGGCCTCGGCGTTGAAGCGCAGCGGAGCAGTCGGGCGATCATCGAGATAGGCGGACTCCGCACGGAACTTGGTCTTGGCGTCATCGATGAAGGAGATATCCGAAGCTGGGCTCAGGATCGAATAGCGGAGGTGGTCGACCGAAAGCCCCTTCAAGTCGTTGTTGAAGGCCAAGGTGTGCACGAAGATCGTGCGGGCCATATAGGTGCCGTAGGGCAGAAGCCCCTTGAAGTGTTTGGCGTCCAGTTCTTGCGCGAGGGCCAGCTTTTCCGGCGGCCCTGCAATATCGTTTAAGATCGCGGGCACAAAAGCGCCCTGTTGAAGCCGCGTCGTGAACTCGCGGCGAACCACGTCCGATCCGAGATCGATATGATGCAGGTGGATCGCGGAGGCGTCGGACGGTCTGTTCGCCCAAACGGTCGCCACGGTTTTCGCAAGGATACGAAGCATGCCGCGGACTCGCTGGAATCCGCCAAGTGTCGCCGTCTTGCCAGTTAGCGTGTCCAAAACGTCTGGATGGAAAGGATACGTTTGTCCGAATTCGGCGCTTGTCGTGGAACGCTTGGCTTCCTCCGAAAGGATATCCCGGTGGTTGGTCCAAAGAGCGCGATAGGCATCGATGACCTCGACAGCCCGGGCGTCGTCGATCGAGGCGAAGAGGCGTCGCCGGATGACCTTCGCTGTCTCGTCATCCCGCGTGGGGTTGAGATTGGTCGCCTTGCGGCCTGAGACACTTTCCAGTTCGGACATCGCGCCTGCAAGGAACTCATTCTCTTCAGCGAACGCATCGATGCTCTTGCCGTCGGATCGAACGGCCAGGGTATAAACGATCGCTGCCTGCGGCGTGCTCTCGATAGCGGTCAGGAGTGCCTTCAAGAAGGCGGTCAGCTGATCGCGCCCGCCCATGCCTTGAACACGTCGAAGGTATTCGCCGAGCTCGTCGAGAACCACGAGCACTGGATCGGAACCGAACAGCTCTTTGATCGTATCGGCGCCCGGCGCAATTCGCTGTTCGTCAGACTGGCGAACGACCTCGTACCCCGCCTTCCCCGCGAGCTGATAGGCGATTTCGCCCCATGGCGTATGGGCGCGCACACCATCGCCCATGGGCCTGCCGTTTGCGGGGTCGGAGTTCTCGCCATCGAAGGCAGCAACTCGAACGGTTCGGTTGGGGACGAGCGCGGGATCGAGGAATTCTGAGACGTTGGTGACACCCTTCATGCCTGCCGCCGCATGAACAAGCGCGATCAGGCCATGCGTCTTGCCGCCGCCGAAAGACGTATCGAGCCGAAACACTGCAGACACGCTTTCGCCGCGCCCCGAGAGCCGTCCGCAGACGTTGACGAGAAGCTCTTTGAGGCCCTCCGTGGGATAGGTGTTGGTGAAGAATGTCGGCGCGTCCGTATAGTCACGCGACGCGCGGCCAGTCAGAACATTGGCCAGGTTGGCCGCGTAGTCGCTATCCGAAATCGTACCTTTGGCAACGTCCTCACGCGGTTTGCAGAGGTCGAATATGTTTGGAAGCGTCATGCCCGGCCTGTCCCCCGTATCGCTGCGCTAGTTGTAACCTTCAGTCACGGCCCGCGCAGTTCGTTCTTTTTGAGCCATGCGTCGATGGCCTCATTCGCGATTGCCGATGCGGATGATTCGCGATCGACAGCCGCCTTCTTCAGATCCTTGATCACGTCGCTGTCCAGATGAAGCAGCATCTGCCGCTTCTCTTTGTCCGTCGGCTTATTCGAACGGGACTTCGTCCGATCGTTCATCCGCTTGACCACGACTGATAGGAACCTATCACGAGAGGTAGAGCCGGCTGAGCCAAAACGCAATGATTGATCGCCACAGGGAAGGATTGATCCCCTGCTCTTTTCCCACCTGAATCGATACTGCCGATCATCATCCCGAAGCGCGCAAATCGGGGTGCCGAAAAAGCGGGTCAGCGGAACAGGCAGACGCAGCGGATTCAAAATTCGCCGTCGTTGCGGATATGTCGGTTCCGCGACCTGGTTCTTGTCGCCGACTATCCGAAGCGGGACTGTTGCGTCGCAGGCGCCTGCGGCGGAACGGCCGTGGTCCGCTCGTCTCGAGATGGCGCATGGCCGCCTTCAGGATTCGCCACGTCGGGGAACTCGGGAAGTTCGACGTGGTCACCGGCGCGCAAGCACATCCTGGACCCGCCCGGAGAACGCTTCCCGGACCTGCCTGATCGGTTCGCTGCGCCTTCGGGTTTGAGAAGGTCGTCGATCTCAGAAAGCCGGAAGACACCCCGCTCGTGGTCGGACACCCGTCCGTGGCTGTGTGTTCACACGCTTCGTCGTTAAAACGGGATGTCGTCATCAAGAGCAAATTGCTCTTCCTTGGCGGGCTCTGGCACGGGTGGCGGAGGCGAGCGCTCTAGGTGTTTGGTGATGAGAAAATTCTGGAAGACAGCAGCGATCTGGATAGCGAGATCACCATAGGCGGGCGGAATGGCCACGACGTCCTTGCCCTGGCCGTGACCGCCCAGCTTGTTGCGGAGGAAGGGCAGCGCCTTGAAAACCTGATCCATAAAGCCGGCACGCACGGATTCCGGTAAGTCGTCGAAAAAGCCTTGCGCGCCTAGCTCCTTGATCAGCCTGTCGCCATTGGCGTGTTCGAGTTTCGTGATCACCGTCATGACGCTTTCGAAGCTATGGCCGGCAAAGAAGATTGCCTCCCTGACATCGCCTGCGCCGAGATACTGACGTGCCTTGGCATACTCATCGGCAGCGCCGGCGAACTGGTTTGCGGCCAGCGTGTCGTGCGCATTTGCTGCGAGCCCGGCGCCGATGAAGTCGGCATCGAGCTTGAAAAACTCTCCGTCTGACATTCGCCAGGGACAGTCATGGAGTTCAAATATCTGATTGACCTTCTGGCGTAGTGCGTCCTTTTCGGCAGGCTCCATGTAACCGGACGCGATCTCGATGATGTCGAAGACGAACCAACCCTGGCCGTCCAGCATAAGAAGACGCAGCGCTGCATGATTTTGGGCGTCAGCCGGATAGGGTGTGACCGGAAGGCGGTCCCAACCGTGCTCGATGAGTAGATCGCTTTCGGTCTCTTCGAGGATCGAGGAGTTGGAGATCCAGCGATCATTGGGATCGCGCTGAATGCCAAGAGACGTGTTGTTGGCGGCTAGCCACGCCCAGATCTTGCGGCGGGCAGTGTCGGGTATATCGACGACGAGCGCAGTCTGGTCGATCGCTCGGCGGTAACGTTGGCTAAACAGCAGGCGCATCGGTGCCCCCGCGCTGCGGACTGATG
>NZ_RZSL01000222.1:0-9111 GCF_003997355.1 Mesorhizobium sp. M1E.F.Ca.ET.041.01.1.1
GATAGGAGGCCGCGAGCTCGTCCTTGGACGGAAAGCTGCGGTAGAGGCTGGGCTTGGTGACGCCGGCGCGCGATCTTTTTTACCGCGAGGGCATCCGGGCGATCGGCGTCGATGAGATCGTCAGGCGCGCCACGTCGAGGATCTTGTCGGCGGCCTTCGGCGCCGGCGCGGCATGGGCCTCATTCACCGACGCTTCAATTTTATTGTCCGATGGCATTCAACAAACTCGCTTGACAATGTTACTGACCGGTACGTATGTATGGCGCCATCCCATTGCAACGTACCGGTCAGTAACATGATAGCTCAGTCCCGTCCGTTTGGCCAGCGCTACGCCTTTGTCGTCGTGGCCGTCATTTTCCTCTGCCTGCTGATCGCCGCCGGGCTTCGCTCGGCACCTTCCGTGATGATGCTGCCGCTGGAGGCGAGCTTCGGTTGGCGCCGCGATGTCATCTCGCTGTCCGCCGGCGTCGGCATTCTGCTTTACGGCCTGACCGGTCCTTTCGCCGCGGCACTGATGGAGCGCATCGGGCTGCGCCGCACGTTGCTTGCCTCGCTGCTCATCATGTCGGGCTCGACGGCGCTAAGCCTGTTGATGACCGAGCCCTGGCATCTCTTCATCACCTGGGGCGTGTTTTCCGGCATCGGCTCGGGCGCGGTGGCGAGCGTGCTCGGCGCAACCATCGTCAATCGCTGGTTCAAGACCAATCGCGGCCTGATGATGGGCCTGATGTCGGCATCGAGCGCCACCGGCATGCTGGTGTTCCTGCCGCTGATCGCCTCGCTGGCGCAGGCCGGCGGCTGGAAGCCGGTGGCGATCGCCGTTGCCATTGCCACTGCTGCGCTTGTGCCCATCGTCTTCCTGCTGGTACCGGAACGCCCGGCCTCGATTGGCCAAGTGCGTTTCGGCGCCGACGCTCACGATGTGCCGCCGGTATCGCCGGCCTCGCAGGGCAATTTCCTGACGCATACGCTCTCCACGCTGCGCCGTGCCGCGGGTACCAGGGTGTTCTGGTATTTGTTCGCCACTTTCTTCGTCTGCGGCTTCACCACCAACGGCCTCGTCGGCACGCATCTCATCGCCTTCTGCGGCGACATGGGCATCGGCGAAGTGCAGGCTGCCGGGCTGCTGTCGATGATGGGCATCTTCGACCTGATCGGCACGACGCTGTCCGGCTGGCTCACCGACCGCTTCGATCCGCGAAAGCTGCTCGGCGTCTACTATGCGGTGCGCGGCCTGTCGCTGATCTATCTGCCCTATTCCGGTTTCTCGGCGGTCAGCCTGATCATCTTCGCTGTGCTCTACGGGCTCGACTGGATCGCCACCGTGCCGCCGACGCTCAGGCTCGCCAACGAAGCCTTCGGCGACCGCAGCGGCCCGATCGTCTTCGGTTGGATCGTCGCCGGCCACCAGGTGGGCGCGGCAGCCGCGGCTGCCTTCGGCGGCACGATGCGGGAACTGCAGGGCAACTACGAACTCGCCTTCATGATCGCCGGCATGACGGGCATCGCCGCGGCGTGCATTTCGTTGTTGATCAATACGAGCAAGCCGGCGTTCGAGCCGGAGCCGCAGGCGGCTTGAGGCGCTGATCTCCCCCCTTGAGGGGGAGATGGCCGCGAAGCGGTCAGAGGGGGTCGGTCCGACTGGGCTCGGCCTACTGCTGCAAATGGGTGTTGGCGCTCCACGCGAGGTGACCCCCTCTGTCGCCTTCGGCGACATCTCCCCCTCGAGGGGGGAGATACCTGTTCACTGTTATCAAAACTTCATGGTTCCGATATGCGCCTGAAACATTGAGGCGTGAGCTTGGCGGTCCCGTTCAACGCCATCCGGAGACAGCCATGAACAAGATCTCGTTGACCCGCCGCGCTTTCATCACCTCGGCCAGCGCCTTTGGCCTTGTCGGCGCCTCCGGGCTCGCGCTGCCCTACTATTCCCGCGCCAGCCAGCGCCCGGCCTTCACCCACGGCGTCCAGTCCGGCGATGTCGACGCCACCTCGGGCATGGTCTGGACCCGCACGGACCGCCCGGCGCGCGTCATGTACGAAGTGTCGACGACTGAGAGCTTCGCCGATGCGACGAGGCTTGCGCCGCTCGATACCTCGCCGGCCAGCGACTATACGGTGAAACGGCTGCTCACCGACCTAGCCTCCGACCAGGACATCTTCTACCGCATGACTGCGGCCGACCTTTCCGACATCAACGCCGTCTCCGAGCCGATCGTCGGCCGCTTCCGCACCGCGCCGGCCTCGAAGCGCGACGTGCGCTTCGCCTGGTCGGGCGACACCGCCGGCCAGGGCTGGGGCATCGACGAGACCGGCATGAAGACCTACTCGACCATCGCCAAACACACGCCGGACTTCTTCCTGCATTCCGGCGACACGATCTATGCCGACGGCGCCATGAAGGACGAGGTCGACCTGCCCAGCGGCGGCAAGTGGAAGAACGTCGTCATGATCGACGGCAAGCGCAAGGTGGCCGAGACGCTGGACGAGTACCGCGACCAGTGGAAATACAACATGATGGACAAGCACGTGCTGGGCCTCTCCGCCATCTGCCCGACCTTCTATCAGTGGGACGACCACGAGGTGCTGAACAATTGGTCGGATTCGAAGAACCTGACGGCCGACAATCGCTACACGGAAAAATCCATCCATGTGCTCTCGGCTCGCGCGGCGCGCGCCTTCCACGAGATGACCACCATCCGCTACGAGCCGTCGGAGCCGGGCCGCGTCTACCGCAGAATAGCTTACGGCCCGCAGCTCGACGTGTTCTTCCTCGACATGCGCTCCTATCGCGGCCCGAACGGCCCGGACATGGAGGAAACGCTGACGCCCAAGTCGCGTATGCTCGGCGAACAGCAGACCAAGTGGCTGAAGCGGGAACTGGCGAATTCCAAGGCGACCTGGAAGATCATCGCCGCCGACATGCCGCTCGGCCTCATCGTCTGGGACGACGCCGCCAAGAAAGCCGGCGCCGAGGCGGTCAGCAACGGCGACAATGGCGCGCCGAAGGGGCGCGAGCTCGAATTCGCGGACCTGCTGCGCTACATCAAGAACGCCGGCATCACCAACACGGTGTGGCTCACCGCCGACGTGCACTACACGGCGGCGCACTACTACAATCCGGACAAGGCCAAGTTCCAGGATTTCAATCCGTTCTGGGAGTTCGTCTCCGGCCCGATCCACGCCGGCACGTTCGGCCCCAACGATTTCGACATGACCTTCGGTCCGGAGCTGAAATTCATCAAGGCGCCGACCGCCGAGCAGGGCCAGAACCTGCCGCCGTCGGCCGGGTTGCAGTTCTTCGGTCTGGTCGACATTTCCGGCGCCACCGAGCAGCTCACCGTGCGGCTGATGGATCGCGACGACAACGAGCTTTACAAGGTCACGCTCGACCCGGTGCGGTCGGCTTAGGAGGTTCTACACTTCGGAGCGTTGCGGCGATGCAGAATTTTGACGTTGGAGGGACAGCACCCCCTCTGTCCTGCCGGACATCTCCCCCGCAAGGGGGGAGATTGGCAGCTCCGCTGGCGGCGCTTTTCTGCGACGTCGGCGATTGGCGAAAGCCAGGGCGACATCTGATCTCCCCCCTTGCGGGGGAGATGCCCGGCAGGGCAGAGGGGGTGTGCCGGAGTGCTACCCTTGCCAGATAGCCGTCGCGAAGATCAATCCGGATAGCAGGTCGCGGGAATGTTCGGCCAGACGGCAGTGTCGCAGTTGGCCGCCTTCTGACGCTGCTTGAAAGCGGCGCTGACCGGGCCGGTAACGATCGGGTCGACGCCGTCAGGGGCGTCGGCGAACATCTGCTGCGCGGTCCTGGCGTCGGGCGGCTGGATGGAACCGGTCTCTCTCAGAGCCGTGGCCGACTGCGCCACACCGGCCGCAAGCAGCACGCCAAGCGCCGCCCATGCGAAAACCGGACGCAATCTGGACATCTGATCGGTCATGAACATCGAACTGCCCGGCCCCTCAAAGGTTCCGCCTTGGTTAACAGAATCATTTCACACCAAGACGTTTAAGAATCAGTGACCATGTATTTGGGGCGGGGCCTCCCCTTTCGCAATTGCGAAAAACCTTGTATGAGCCGCGCAACCGAAAAAGGCGGCGCTTTTGGGCCTGCTGCCTGCAACGCTCCCGAGACCAGACAAATGAACCTCCGCAATATCGCGATCATCGCGCATGTCGACCATGGGAAAACCACCCTCGTCGACCAGCTCCTCAAACAGTCCGGCGCCTTCCGCGACAACCAGCGCGTCGCCGAACGCGCCATGGATTCCAACGACCTCGAAAAGGAACGCGGCATCACCATCCTGGCGAAGGCGACCTCGGTCGACTGGAAGGGCACCCGCATCAACATCGTCGACACGCCCGGACACGCCGACTTCGGCGGCGAGGTCGAGCGCATCCTGTCGATGGTGGATTCGGCGATCGTGCTGGTCGACGCCGCCGAAGGGCCGATGCCGCAGACCAAATTCGTCGTCGGCAAGGCGCTCAAGGTGGGCTTGAGGCCGATCGTCGTCATCAACAAGATCGACCGCCCCGATGCCCGCCATATCGAGGTGGTCAACGAGGTGTTCGACCTGTTCGCCGCGCTCGACGCCACCGACGAGCAGCTCGATTTCCCGATCCTCTACGGTTCGGGCCGCGACGGCTGGGTGTCGGAAAACCCGGAAGGCCCGAAGGACCAGGGACTGGCGCCGCTGTTCGACCTCGTCGTCAAGCATGTGCCGGCGCCGACCGTGCATCCCGGTCCATTCCGCATGATCGGCACCATCCTGGAAGCCAATCCGTTCCTCGGCCGCATCATCACCGGGCGTATCGAGTCCGGCACGCTGAAGCCCAATCAGGCGGTCAAGGTGCTGCACCACGACGGCACGCAGATCGAGACCGGACGTATCTCGAAAATCCTCGCCTTCCGCGGCCTCGAGCGCCAGCCGATCGAGGAAGCGCAGGCGGGCGACATCGTGGCGATCGCCGGCCTCTCCAAAGGCACGGTCGCCGATACGTTCTGCGACCCGACGGTAACCGAGCCGCTGCACGCGCAGCCGATCGATCCGCCGACGGTGACGATGTCCTTCCTGGTCAACGACAGCCCGCTTGCCGGCACCGAGGGCGACAAGGTGACCAGCCGCGTCATCCGCGACCGGCTGCTGCGCGAGGCCGAAGGCAATGTCGCGCTGAAGATCGAGGAATCGCCGGAGAAGGATTCCTTCTTTGTCTCCGGCCGCGGCGAATTGCAGCTTGCGGTGCTGATCGAGACGATGCGTCGCGAGGGCTTCGAGATCGCCGTGTCGCGGCCGCGCGTCGTCATGCAGAAGGGCGATGACGGCCAGTTGCTGGAGCCGGTCGAAGAAGTCGTCATCGACGTCGACGAGGAGCATGCCGGCGTCGTCGTGCAGAAGATGTCGGAGCGCAAGGCCGAGATGGTCGAGCTGCGCCCCTCCGGCGGCAACCGCCAGCGCCTCGTCTTCCACGCGCCGACGCGCGGCCTGATCGGCTACCAGTCGGAGCTGTTGACCGACACGCGCGGCACCGCCGTGATGAACCGGCTGTTCCACGCGTATCAGCCGTACAAGGGTGAATTGCCCGGCCGCACCAATGGCGTGCTGATCTCCAACGAGCAGGGCGAGTCGGTCGCCTACGCGATGTGGAACCTGGAAGACCGAGGCCCGATGATCATCGATCCGGGCGTCAAGGTGTATCAGGGCATGATCATCGGTATCCATAGCCGCGACAACGACCTGGAAGTGAACGTGCTGAAGGGCAAGAAGCTCACCAACATCCGTGCCGCCGGCAAGGACGAGGCGGTGAAGCTGACGCCGCCGGTGCGCATGACGCTGGAGCGCGCGCTGGCCTGGATCCAGGACGACGAGCTTGTCGAGGTGACGCCGAAGACCATCCGGCTCAGGAAGCTCTATCTCGATCCGAACGAGCGCAAGCGCTTCGAGAAGTCGGCCAAGGTGATGGGCGCAGCGTAAGCCTTTTTCGCAAGCGGTCATTTGAGGGAGGGGGCATTGCTCCCTCCCTTTTCGTTTCATCCGCATGCGGCCGAGACGATGGCGTCGCGGTCGGCTTCGCTGGAAAGATCGATGCGGACCGCCATGCCGTCGCGCGGCGGCCTGCGCAAGGCCCTGGCGCCGTCAGGTTCGACAGCGAGCGTGCGCCGCTCTTCCCAATTGTGCAGTCTCGACCGCGAGATGCCGAGTTCGCCGGCAAGCAGACGGTCGAGCCGCAAAGGCGTCGCGGCGTCGAGCCGAAGTGCGAGCCAAAGCGCGGCAGCGCTTTCCGGCCTGCCATTCAGAAGCTCCTTTCGGATCGTGACATCCGGAAATTCCTCGATCCGTCCGATCCGGCTCCGTAGTGCCGTGGCATCGAAAGCATGGCTGCGCACGAGCGCCGGATCGTTGCTCTCGAGCGCCGCCAGCACCGCCGGTTCGATGTTGCGGCGGTTGCAGCGCTCAAAAATGGTGCGGTTCCAGGAATTGTCGCAGTCCGTGCAGCGGTAGATCAGCCAGGCATCGATGCGCTTGCCGTGGGCGTTGACGCGGAACTTTTCGCTGCACCGATAAGGCCTGGTGCCGCCGCAGCGGTTGCAGTTGATGAGAGGTCGAGGCGCGATTTTCGGCGCGATCGCCCAGCGGATACGCAACAGTCCAGACATGCCGGTAGGCCCTTCCCGTCGGGAAGTCCGTCAGGCCGGCGATGTCCGAGATGCCCGCGCGGGCACGGTGTGGCGAAAGGCTGTTTTGTTGGATGTTAGGCGTCGGCACGGATTGCACGACGGCGGCTCAGCAATGCCAAACCGGTCTCGGAACCGCCCGCCTGAAGAACACATGAAAATGATGCAGGTGCCGCCAAAGCTGCGCCTGCGGTGTTTTCGGGGAGTAGACGAGACCGGCGGTTACTGAGGCAAAGTGAAGCTCGAAATGGATGTCGGGACGGTTCTTCTAGCCGTGCGGCGGCGGAGGAGCAAGAGGCCGCTTGGCTGGGGGCGATGGCTCAGAGCCAGCTACTTCGGATGCTTGCGCTGCCCCTCATCCGCCTGCCGGCACCTTCTCCCCGTATTAGTGACGGGGAGAAGGTGGCTGGCCGTAGCGCTGGCTCCCTTCTTGCAACGCCGGCGATTCGCGAAACCGTCGATGAGAGCGCCCCTCTCCCCGTCACTATACGGGGAGAGGATGCCGGCAGGCAGGTGAGGGGCAGCGCCGACACTGCTTCATAGGGGCGAACCCCATCGGTGGTCGCACCGCCTCTTCGTTGGCTACCGGCTCACCCGGCACGCGGCATTCATGGGCGCCCCTCGACCATCACATCATCTCGATGATCGGCGCGATCTCGACGGTGAAGGCCGGGTTCGTCAGGATCGGGCAATCCTTGGCCTTGGCGACGGCATCGTCGATGTCCTTCGCCTCGACGATCGTGTAGCCGGCGGTCGGATTGCTGCCGCCATTGTTCTCGACCTTGCCGCCGGGCAACACTGTTCTCGACATGCCGACCGGATTGCCGCCGTCGACCACGGCCTGGCCGAGCTTGCCGTACCAGCCGGTCCAGGCATCCATCGCTGCTTTGCGTTCGGCCTCATCGGTCGGCATCTTGCCGGAGCCATGATAGACATAGAGAAACTTCGCCATGTTCTCCTCCCTTGTCGGCGGCGTCGAACCGGCATGCGGCCACGCCGCGCTATCTCTGTTTTGGCGCAATTCCGGGCGGGAAACCGTTTCTCACTTTTCCTGGAATTGCTTTAGCGACATGCGGCCATGCCGCAATCCGATATGCGGCCATTCCGCAATCCGATATGCGGCCATGCCGCAATCGTTGATCATCGGACCAAACGGCGGGGCGGGCAAATCAAAATTCGCAGATGCTAATATGAGGCTGATAAGCCTCACCTTGCCATGCCGTGGTATTCGGGGTTCGGCCGCATGTCGACGGCAGCCGCCACCCGGTTCGACATGTTGAAGAAGGCGGCCGTCGAAGCGATATCCCAGATATCGCGGTCGGTAAAGCCGGCCTGGCGCAAGGTGGCTCGGTCGGCCTCGACGATCTTTGCCGGCTCTTCCGTCAGCTTGACCGCGAACTCCAGCATCGCGCGCTGGCGAAGGGGCAGGTCCGCGGCGCGGAAATTCATCACCATCATCTCGCCAAGCGCCGGGTGGCCGGAAAGCTGGCGCACCGCCGCGCCATGCGCGGTCAGGCAGTAGAAGCAGTGGTTGATCGATGAGACGACCACAGCGATCATCTCGCGCTCCAGCTTCGACAGGCTGGAATCGCCGAGCATCAGGTCGTTATACATGTCGGTGAAGGCGCGCAGCTTCTTCTCGTCGAAGGCGTAAGCCAGAAGCACGTTGGGAACGAGGCCGAGCTTCTCCTCGCATTTGGCGAAATAGGCCTTTGTCGCCTCGCCGAGCTCCGCCTGGACCAGGTCGAGCGCGGTAATCCGGTTGGTCATGGTCGTTCTCCTTGCAGGGCGATGGCGTCGGTTCGAATTTTTTAAAACGTCGTCAAACCTTTGTCGCCAAACGGCAGTCATCTGGCTACCATAGTCGCAAAAGCATGCCACGGGAGGGAATTGGCGTCATGGCCAGCGTGAAATCCAAGCCGAAGAAGAGAGCCGCAGCCGCCGTGAAAGCGGAAGAGAGCCCAGCGAGGCTTGCCGACCACCTGCTTGCTCGTGCGCCGGCCGAGGATGTCGCGGCCTATGACGTGGCCGACCTGGAGCGCGCTGCCGACCTCGCCAGCCGGGCGGTCGCCGGCCACAAGAAGGGCGAGAGCGTCGTCGCGATCGAAGCTGATTCAGGCGTTTCCTGCGGCGGCAGGCCGGTCACGGTCATCACCGTCGTCAACGACAACATGCCGTTCCTGTTCGATTCCATCCTCGGCGAGATCGCCGAGACCGCCGGCGAGCCGACGCTGGTGACCCACCCGATCATGACGGTTCGGCACGGCAAGAACGGCGTCGTCGAGATCCTGGGCGACGGCGGCAAGGACGTCGACGATCATGACCGGCTGAGCGTCGTTCATGTCCATATCCCGCGGCTCACCGCGGAGCAGGCGCGCGCGCTCGCCGAGCGGCTGCGCAAGATACTCAACCAGGTCCGCGCCGCCGCCACCGAC